>DATEHJ010000045.1:0-30064 GCA_035279645.1 Gemmatimonadaceae bacterium | reverse complement strand
CAGCGCTTTCATAAGCTCCTGCTCCTCGGGCAACGATAGCACGTCGAAATCCACGTCCTCGGCGCGGATCGCCGACACATCAATTTCGCCGACGCGGAATATCCCCGACATGCGGGCATGCGCCATCTGCACGTAGTAGACGGGATTGTCGTCCGACTGCGAGCGCGCCAGATCGACGTCGAACGCCAGCGGCGAGTCGCCCTTCCGCATCAGGAAGAACCACCGCACCGCGTCGCCTCCGACCTCCTCGACCAGCTCGCGAATCGACACGATCGTGCCCGTGCGCTTCGAGAACTTCACCTCTTCCCCGCCCCGCATGAGCGACACCATCTGGTGCAGCACGTAGTCCGGGTATCCCTTTGGGATCCCCATCTCCAGCGCTTGCAAGCCGACGCGAACGCGCGTCACCGTGCTGTGGTGGTCGGCGCCCTGCACGTTGATCGCTCGCGCGAAGCCGCGCTCCCACTTCGTCACGTGATAGGCGACGTCGGGCACGAAGTACGTGAACTCGCTGCCGAACTGCGCACTCTTGCGCATCACGCGGTCTTTGTCGTCGCCGAAGTCGGTCGTACGCAGCCACAGCGCACCGTCCTTCTCGAACGTGTGCCCGGCGTCGATGAGGCGCTGGACGGTCTTCTCGACGCGACCCGCGGTGTAGAGCGACGACTCGAGAAAGTAGACGTCGAACTTCACGCCAAACGTCTGGAGATCGACGTCCTGCTCCTTGCGCAGCTCCTCCACGGCGAACCGGCGAACCGCGTCGAGATCCGCGGCCGCGCGGTCCTCGTTGTGCGCGGCGACATAGTGCTCCGCGATGTCGCGGATGTACTCGCCGTGGTAGCCGTCGGGGGGAATCTCGCCATCCTGGCCGTTGAGCTGCCGTACCCGCGCCTGCACGCTCACCGCGAGATTGTTGATCTGCGCGCCGGCGTCGTTGTAGTAAAACTCCCGCGCGACGCGCCACCCGGTCCACTCGAGCAATGACGCGATCGCGTCGCCTAACGCGGCCTGCCGACCGTGTCCGATGTGCAGCGGTCCGGTGGGATTCGCGGAGACGAACTCCACGTTCACCGGCTTGCCATGCCCCTCGTCGCTCCGGCCATAGGTTTCATTCGCGGCGATGATGCCGGCAATGCCATTCGCGACGACGCCAACGTCGACGCGGAAATTGATGAAGCCCGGTCCGGCGATCTCCGCGGACTTGATCTCCGCACACTTGAAGTCCAACGCGTCGATCAGCTTTTGCGCTAGATCTCGCGGCTTCATCTTCAGCGGCTTCGCGAGCACGAGCGCGAGATTCGTCGACCAGTCGCCGAACGCGGGATCGCGCGGACGCTCGAGAACCGGTTCCACAGTCTCGGGCGCACCCAGCGACCGCGCCGCTCGCGTGAGCTCGGCGCGTAGGAGATCGGTGGCTGACATCAGGTGCCGGACTTCGGGTTGCCTGACGAGGAGGGCTTCTTCGTTGCCTTCGACTCGCTCGTCGTTTTGGCTTCACTCGGCTTCGACTCGGCGGGCTTCGCGTCGCCGGTTGTCGAGTCGCCCGACGCGCTGCTCGTGCTCTCGCCGGCTTTCGACTCGCCCTTCGTCTTCTCCTCACCGCCTCTCGATGACGGCGCGCCTTTGCGGTGCGCGTTCTTGCCGTAGTCGGTGAGATAGAAGCCCGAGCCCTTGAAGTGCACCGCTCCCCCCGAAACGAGGCGAATCGCCGGCTTGCCGCACTCCGGACAAGGAAGCTCGGTCACGGAGTCGCTGATCTTGCGAAAGAACTTTTCGAACTCGTGGCCGTCCGGACAGCGATAATCGTAAGTTGGCATTCGGCCGTGACTTAAGTGCGGGCAGGCGAAACGGGAAAGCTAGCAAGCGGCCGGGTCCCCTTCAAGTCAAGAAAAGAGCGGAGGACGCCGTCGTTGGCGCCCTCCGCCCTCTCGTACGACTGAACTGCGACGTTCGCCTAACGAGGCAGCGCGAAGCTCACGCCGAGGCTGAACACGGTGTCGTCGACGAGATCGGCGCCGGCGAGCACCTGCATCGCCGGCCGGAGCACGAACGACGGCGAAAACTGAAAGCCCGCGCCGAAGCCGAGCACGAGATACGTATCCGACGCCGACGCACTCACTCCACCAGCGCTCGCGCGCGCGATGGCGTGGCCGAGCGCCACCTGACCGAAGGGGAGCAATGAGACGGTCTTGCTGAGCGGGAGCGAACGACCGATCGACGCGCCGAGTGCGAAGGTCTGCATCGAATTGTGTATCGTGTTGCCCGCGACGTTTTGCGACGGACCGAAATCGAGGCTGAGCGTGCCGCCCGGACACACCTGCCACGGGCTCCGATCCGCGAGTGGCATCGCGTAGCCGACGCCGCCGCCCAGCACGAGTCCCGTCCCGTTCAGCCCATCGAAGTTCATCATGCCGAGCGAGCCGCCGCCATACCAGCCGCGCGGCTGGCCGAAGGTCAAGCCGCCGCCAAACGCAGTGGTGTTGTTGCTGATGCCAAGACTGCCACCGACGTGAGTGGAACTGCCGCGAAAGGAGAGATCTCCCTGACAAACCTGCGCGGCCGCGGTCGACGCCATGAGCGCGACGCTGGCGGCCGCACCAGCGAGAATGCGGTACTTCACAAGGCCTCCTAGGTGGGTTAGCTCGCGAGCAGGAGCCGAGGGTCTGGGGGGGAGCGAAACAGAGCTCGCACGTCTAACTGACGAGGACGAGGGACGGCGCGTCACCCACACGGCGATGTCATCCCGAGCGAAGCGAGGGATCTGCTTTCGCTGACGGTCGCCGCTTAACGAGGCTGGTACTTCCCCCACACGTCGGTGAGTGTCACGGCGATCTCACCAACCGTCGCTCGCTTCCGAACGGCGTCGATGATGAGTGGCATCAGCTCGGGGCGCGACTGCGAATGTCGACCGTCTGCATAACACGCCGCGCTCGAGCGCAGCGCGGCGAGACTGCTCGTCACTGCGGCGTCGTCGCGTTTCGCGCGCGCGGCGCGGACGCGTGCCGTTTGCTCGCGCTCGAGCACCGAATAGTCGGGCGTCGGCATGTCGGGCGTCACCGCGCCGTCGGCAAAGCGATTCACGCCGACGACGACGGTCTCACCTCGCTCGACGCGCAGCTGAAAATCGTAGGCGCTGCGGGCAATCTCTTCCTGAAAGAACCCGGCGGCGATGGCCTTGGCGGCCCCTCCCAGGTTGTCGACGCGAGCGAGGAGCGCGAGCGCCTGCGTCTCGAGCTCGCTCGTTAGGTGCTCGACGTAGTAGCTCCCACCGAGGGGATCGGCGGTGAGCGCGGCCCCTGATTCGTAGGCGATTACCTGCTGCGTTCGCAGCGCGATCGTCGCTGCCTGCTCCGTCGGGAGCGCGAGCGCTTCGTCGTAGCCGTTGGTGTGCAGCGACTGCGTGCCGCCGAGCACCGCCGCCAGCGCCTGAATGGCGACGCGGACGATGTTGTTGAGCGGCTGTTGCGCCTGGAGGGTGACACCGCCCGTCTGCGTGTGGAAGCGCAGACGGCAGCTCGCGTCGTTGGCGCGGAACCGGTCTCGCATGAGGCGCGCGTACATGCGCCGCGCCGCCCGAAATTTGGCGACTTCCTCGAACAAATCGTTATGCGCAGCGAAGAAAAACGAGAGCCGGGGCGCGAACCGATCCACCGGCAGCCCGGCGTCGATGGCGCGAGCGACGTATTCCATCGCGTTCGCGAATGTGAACGCGAGCTCCTGCACCGCCGTCGACCCAGCCTCTCGAATGTGATATCCGGAGATCGAGATCGGATTCCAGTTGGGCACCTCCGCCGCGCAAAAGCGGAATACCTCCGCGATGAGAGCGAGGCTTGGCTCTGGCGGGTAGATGTAGGTGCCGCGCGCGATGTACTCCTTGAGAATGTCGTTCTGAATGGTGCCGGCGATCTGCTCTCGGGTGATCCTCCGTTCCTCTGCGGCGACGATGTACATCGCGAGCAGAGTCGACGCCGTCGCGTTGATCGTCATCGACGTCGACACCTTGTCGAGTGGGATGCCGTCCAGCAGGAGATGCATGTCGTCGACCGTGTCGATCGCGACGCCGACGCGCCCGACCTCGCCTAACGCGCGCGGGTCATCGGAGTCGATCCCCATCTGCGTCGGAAGATCGAACGCCACCGACAGGCCGGTCTGCCCCGCGTCGAGGAGCAGCCGAAAGCGACGATTCGTCTCCGCGGCGGTGCCGAACCCGGCGTACTGCCGCATCGTCCACAGGCGGCCGCGGTACATCGTTGGCTGGACGCCGCGGGTGAACGGGAACGCACCCGGATCGTTCAGCTCCGACGGATAGTCGACCGGGGCGTTGTCCGGCCGATAGATCGCCTCAATCGGAAGCCCCGAGGGCGACTGGAACTTCTCGTCAGGCATAGTCGCGGAGTGCGGGATGCGCGGTGCGGGATGCGGGATGAGAGATAGCTCCAGAGCCTTTCCCGCGTCCCTCGTCCCGCGGCCCGCTTAAGCTCCGACGAGCTGCGACACGCCCGAGACGAGGTGTTTCGCCATCTCGACGCACGACTTGCTGCCGATATACAGTGGCGTGCGCTGGTGCAACTCGGTCGGCAACACGTCGAGCACTCGAATCGCCCCATCGCTCGCCGCGCCGCCCGCCTGCTCGACGATGAACCCGAGCGGGTTCGCCTCGTACAGGAGTCGAAGCTTGCCCTTGGGCGACTTGCGATTCGCCGGATAAGCAAAGATTCCGCCGCCTAACAGATTGCGATGAAAATCTGCGACGAGCGAGCCCACGTATCTGACGCTGAGGGCCCTCGTCGCTCCATCGAGCCCGCGATACCGGCGCATGAGCGTTTTCACATTCTCGTCCCAGAGCTGCTCATACGAATCGTTCACGGACAGATAGCGGCCGTCGTCGGGGATGCGAATGTTCGGATGCGAGAGCAGGAACTCGCCGATGGATGGATCGAGGGTGAAGCCGTGCACGCCCTGCCCCGTCGTGTACACGAGCATGGTGCTCGAGCCGTAGATCACGTAGCCGGCCGCGACCTGGCGCCGCCCCGGCTGCAGCAGGTCCTCCATCTCACCATGGCGGCCGCGGGTGATCTTTCGAACGACGGAGAAGATCGTTCCCACCGGAACGTTCACATCGATGTTGGACGAGCCGTCCAGCGGATCGAAGAGAAGGACATACTTCCCGCACCGAAAGTGCTCTGGGATCTGAATGATCCCCGGCTCCTCTTCCGAAGCCATCGCGCAGAGGCGGCCGGTGTGATCCATCGCCTTGATGATGATCTCATTCGAGACGACGTCGAGCTTTTGCTGAACTTCTCCCTGAACGTTCTGCGATTCGGTGGCGCCGAGGATGTCGGCCAGGCCGGCCATGCGCACCTTGCTCGCGATCATTTTGGCGGCGAGAGCGATGTCGTACAGGATGCCGGAAAGCTCACCGGTCGCCTCGGGGTGCTGGCGCTCCTGCTCGATGATGAACCGCTCGATGGTCACGACCGACGTTGCCGTGTGTCTTACCACGCTGACCCCCTCCGCTCGCAGCTCGCTCGCTGCGTTTGGTTTGATGTCGCTCGCGCTTGCGCTCGCTCCTGGTCCTCTCACCTAGAAAGATCTAGACCCTTCGCTGTTCAACTGGCGCCTCGCAGCCGCCGCGCCGCATAGTCCCGCGCATCGACCTCGAAGCGATTGGCAAAGTAGCCACGTCTAGCGCTCTCCCACAAATACCGCAGCGGGAAAGTAGCGCTGGATTCAAACTGCTGAACGTGTCTGAATTCGTGCAAGAGCAATTCGTCGTCGAGGAGGACGGTTGGCGACAGGAAAACGGTACCCCAGAGTGTAATCGCGGCCGCCGAGCCCTGTCCCAAAAACCAGCCGGCAACGTTGACCGGCACGCCGCCGCGTCTCCAGGCGACGCCTTCGAGCTCGGGATACCGCGCCCGCACGGCGGGGGACAGCGCGATTCGCCGCCCGATCAGGGCCGCGACGATGTCGGAAGCTCCCATGCCTCTCCGTTGGCGTTCACAAACAGCCGTTGCCCGTCGGTGCGGACGACGATCGTTCCGAGCCGATCCGTTCGCAATACTTGTGCACCTCGCGACGCCAGCGTTGCCATGACAGCCGCGCTCGGATGACCATAGCTGTTCCCCGCCCCCACCGACACGAGTGCGATGCGAGGGCGGACCGCATCGAGAAAGGGCGCGCTGCTACTCGTCGAGCTGCCGTGATGGCCCACCTTCAGTACGTCGGCGTGCAGTGAGTCGCCGTAGTGCGCGACAAGCCAGTCCTCTTCGGGACGCTCCGCGTCGCCGACGAGGAGCATGCGCACATTACCCGTCCGAACGAGGAGGATCGTACTTGCGAGATTCGGGTCGTTGAGCCCGGCGGTCCACGACGAGTCGGGCCCGAGGAACTGAAGCCGGACGCCGTCGACGACGAGCGAGTCCCCGGGATGCACGCGCCGCCACGCCGCTCCTGCCTGACGAGCACGGAGCAGCGACTCTCGATACGCATCAGCGTCGCCGGCGAAGGCGGCATCGTAGTAGTATGCGGGATGAAGCGCGGAGATCACCGTCGCCGCGCCGCCCACGTGATCGGTGTGGGGATGCGAAAGGATGAACGCCACGAGTCGTCCGCGGCGGCGCGTGAGGTAGGGCAACACGACCGAGCGTCCCGCGTCGCCGCCGTGCCAGGCGCGACCGGCGTCGATCAGCAGCCAGCTCCCATGTGGCGTGCGAAGGCCAATCGCGTCCCCTTGCCCCACGTCGATGAGATGGACCTCCGTGAAGCCGCTGCCGGTGGGCGTGAGCCCGCTCCAAACGAGGCACACGATGGCGACGTTGGCGACAAGCAGCGCGCGGCCGGGGAATTGGCTCACGCATGCGACGATCAAGGCCACCGACGCGACCGCGGCGAAGAGAGCCGCCGGAACCGTCGGCGATACGACGATCCAGCCGTGCGGAATCGACGCGCCGGCGAGGGCAATCGCATCGAACCCCACGAGGAGCGGATGTACGGCGTCGGCAACGATTGAGGCGAGCGATGGGACGGGCGCAAGCAGGAGTCCGAGAAACAACATCGGCTGCGCCAGCGTCATCAGCGGCGCGGCCACGAGGTTGGTGAGCGGTCCAACGAGGCTGATGCGTCCGAACGTCCAGGCGACGAGCGGCGCGCTGACGATCGTCGCCACCGTCGACACGACGAGTCCGGCAACGATCGTTCGTCTCCATCCGTCGATCCGGCGCGGGACGGCTCGCCTAACGAGCGCTCCGGCGGCGATGAGCGCCGCGACGCCGATGACGCTGAGCTGATACCCGACCTCCATCACGGAGCGCGGTGACACGAGCGGCGTCGCCGCCCCGATCGCCAGCATCGCCCACGGCGACGTCGGTCGCTGCAAGAGACGCGACACGCCAAGCACGGCCAACATCGCTGCCGACCGCACCGCTGCCTCTGGTGCGCCGATCAGCGCCACGTACGCCGCGACTACTATGATCGCGGCCACCGTCGCCGTGCGCCGCGCGAGATGCAGCAGCTGAAAGAGCGCCTCGAGCGCCAGCGCGATGATGCCGACGTGCAGGCCTGAGATCGAGAGCATGTGCGCAAGTCCCGCCGCCGCATAACGATCTCGAATCTCCGGCGAAAGATCGCGCATGTCGGCGACGAGCAGTGCCCGCGCGAGAGGCGCGTCGGCGACGAACACACGCCCTACGTCGGCATCGGCACGCGCTCGCCACCGTGCGCGCCAGCCCGGTCCGTCGATGAGCGTGAGCTTCGCGTTATGTACGACGTAACCACGCTGCGCCGGTGCGAGCGTGCCGCGCACCGACACTGTGCTCCCCGCCGGAGCGCGTCCGGCGGCCACAGCGAGGGCAACGACGACCACCGTACACTCAATGGGTTTCGCGTGGATGAACTCGCCTGGTGCCGCGTCCTCGTCCAGGATCGCGCGCTGTACGCCGCGCCGGACGACCTCGTGCTCGCAGCGGGCGTCGACGACCCGAGTCCTTCCCGCCACGAGCGCGGCGGCGAGCATCGACGCACCGCCCGCGAACACGATCGATTTGCGCCGGGCAGCTCCGGCAATCGCGAGGGCGAGGCCCGATGCTCCCGTTAGGCTGACGCTGAGTCCCAGACCACCCAGTAACCCGGCGGCGTAGGCGAGAACGGCGACGGCGACGAGAGGCAATGGAGCTCCGCGGCAATGTGAGCCCGCGGAGCCGAGCGCGTCTCACGCCCCCGAAGGCTTCCGCTTTCTCGTGACCGCCTCGGATGGCGCGTGGCGCGGCTGCTCCGCGACCCGGTTCATGGCTTCGAACACGAGGACGGCGATTTCCGCTCGCACCTGATCGGTGTCGAGATCGGCCGTCTCCACCGCCCAACCGAGACCCGTCGTCGTGTATCGCGGGCGAGTCTGGTTCATGACCATCGCAATCACGTCATCCGCGCATTGCTCGCAGGCGCAAAACTCCTCATGGGTCTCCGTGAGCTTCGAGTGCACTTCGCGGACGGCACGTTCGAGCGGGCTTCTCATCCTGCCATGGGGAGGGGAGTTCGCTCGTGCACAATCGAACCCGTGAAGGTCGAACCAGTCGTACCCGTGAGCTCCACGTTGTAGTATCGGCCGATCATTGAATCGTCGCCGGAGAGCAGCACCGTTTTGAAGTCGCGTGTGCGTGCCTGGAGCAAGTCGCCCCGGCGCGCCTCTTTCTCGACGAGCACTTCGTACCGGCGTCCGAGGAGCTCGAGGTTTCGCGCGCGTGACATGCCGCGCACCGTTTCGATCAGCCGCGCCATTCGCTCCGCGGCGACCTCCTCGGACACGGTCATCTCGGGCGGCAATTTCGCCGCCGGCGTACCGTCTCGGAGCGAAAAGATGAACGTGAATGCGTCGGCAAAGCCAATCTCGCGCACGGCACTCAAGGTCTCCTCGAAGTCTTCCTCGGTCTCGCCGGGGAAGCCGACAATCACGTCTGTCGTGAGTGAGAGCCGTGGGATTGCCTGACGCAGCCGAGCCACGCAGTCGAAATACTGCTCGCGCGAGTAGCGGCGCAGCATGCGCTTCAGCGTACGCGTCGAACCTGACTGCATCGGCAAGTGTACATGCTCGCAGACCGCGTCCACCTCGGCGATGGCTTCGATGACGCGATCGCTGAAATCGTTAGGGTGTGGACTCGTGAATCGCAGGCGACGAATGCCCTGCACCGCACCCACTGCGTGCAGCAGGTCGGCGAAGTCGTACTCGCCGTCGTGATACGAGTTCACCGTTTGCCCCAGAAGAACCACTTCGCTCATCCCATCGGCCACGACCTGCTCAACCTCGCGCACGACATCGGCGAGCTGGCGACTGCGCTCGGCGCCGCGAGTGTACGGCACGATGCAGTACGTGCAGCGATAGTCGCAGCCGCGCTGCACTGGGATCCAGGCTTTGACGCGATCGAACCGCTTCGGCTTGAAATCCTCGTAATGCTCCTCGAGGTCGAAGCTCGTCGCAATCGCGCGCTCACCTTCGCGCGCCCGTTCGACCAGCGCCGGCAGCGCGCGGTAGCCGTCCGGACCGACGACCAGACTGACGTGTTTGGCTTTCTCGAGCAGCTGCGGTCCCAGACGCTGCGCCATGCAACCGGTGACGCCCATGATCGAAGTCGGCTTCATGTGCCGCTTCAACTCGCCCAGCCGACCGATCACGCGTTGTTCCGCGTGATCGCGAATGGCGCATGTGTTGACGAGGATCACGTCCGCACCCTCGGGCCCGTCGACCGGCACATACCCATGTGCCGCGAGCTTACCGAGCATCAGCTCGGAGTCGCTCACGTTCATTTGGCAGCCGTAGGTCTCGAGGTAGACGGAGGGCAAGGGGCTAGGGGCTAGAGGCGCTAGGGGACAGAGGAACAGCGGAGAGACGGTTGCCTTCTGGGGCGAGGCGCGCCGCGTAGCGCGAGCCACGTGGAAGCGACGGAGCCGGAAGCACGGAAAGATAATCCTCAGTCACCCCTTCTCGCTCACCGGAGGCTGGGCCGCCACGAACTACGACGACGTCGGCAAGGCCCGCGGCACGCGCGGCCTGATATGCGGTGGCCTTGCGCTCGCCGATCGCGCGGAGCTCTCGACCCCGTTCGCGCGCGATTGCCGCCTGCACGTGAGCGCCAAGCCGTTCCGCGGCGGTGCCCGGGCGGACCGAGAAGGGAAAGATGTGCAAATACGTAAATGGCAGTCGCTCAACGAGGGCGAGCGTCCGTGCGTGATCGGCATCGCTCTCGCCCGGAAATCCAACGATGATGTCGGCGCCGAGACCGAATATCGATCGACAGGCGGCGAGCCGTTCGACAACCTCGGCGTATCGCTCGGCGGTGTACCAGTGACGGCCCATTCGCTTGAGCACCGCATCCGAGCCGGACTGCAGCGGCGCATGCAGGTGAGGCGCCAGGCGTCCCGTCTCGCCCGTGAGCAGCGCGAACAATCGATCGTCGACTTCGGTTGCCTCGAGCGACGAGAGCCGGAATCGAACGCGCGGCACATCATGCACCAGACGCTCGACCAGCTCGCCTAACGACCGACCGGTGTCCTGACCGTAGCTGCCGATGTGGATGCCGGTGATGACGATTTCCGCGTGGCGCTCGGCGAGGATCAGGGCTTCGGCGACGATGTCGTCCGCCGGTCGGCTCCGGTTCTCACCACGGGCGATGGTCGTCGCGCAGAAGGTGCAGTGCTCGTCGCACCCATCTTGAATCCTCAGCAGCGCGCGCACGCTGGTCTGCGCGGTTGCGCGAGCCAACGATAGATCGGGCGGCAACTCGAGCGCCGCCGCGAGTGAAGCCATGTCCGCGCCATCGACGAGGTGCTCCACCGTCGGCAGCGAGCGAAGGGAGGCGTCTGCGCGGCGAGCGGCGAGGCCTGTCGCGCAGCCCATGATGACACTTCGCAGCTCCGGCCGCGTTCGCGCCGCGCGACGAACGGCGCTGCGCAGATCCGCCTCCGCTTCGGCGGTCACCGCACAACTGTTGAAGACGGCGACGTCCGCTTCGGTGACGTCGCTGACGACGCCATGTCCCGCGCGCTCGATCATCGCGCGTGCCGTTTCGCTGTCGTAGTGATTCGCGCGACAGCCAAACGTCCGCAGATAGACTCGCACGCGCCGCCTCGATCTCAGGCGCTCAGCGACGTGCCGGACACCCGGACGACGCGCTGCTCGGGCTTGAGCGGGAGCGTGAAATGGAAGGCGCTTCCCTGCCCTTCGGCACTCTGCACCCAGATGCGGCCGCCGTGCGCGTCCACGACCAGCTTGCAAAAGGCCAACCCGAGGCCGGAGCTCCGTGTGCGCGGAACGCCCTGTGTTTTCACGCGTTCGAACTTGCGAAAGATGACCTCGTGATACTGCGGCGGAATACCCGGGCCGTTGTCGGCGACCGTGAACATGACGCCATCGCCGTCCTTTCGCGCTGTGAACTCGATCTTCACCGCCTGCGCCGAATGCGTGACGGCGTTCTGCACGAGATTGTTGAGCACGCGCTTGAGCAACTCCTTATCGGCCTCGAATACCGGCGCGTCGTCGGTGACGTCCACCGTCGCCACGACGCCCTCCTGCTTGAAGCGCACCGCCCATTCGTGCTCGATCTCGGTGAGCAGCGCCGCCGGCGCGATCGGCTGGAGGTCGAGCTTGAGCTCGGCTTCCTCGATGCGCGACACCTCGAGCACATCATTGATCAACGCGAGCAGATCCTCGGCTTTGCCCTCGGCCTCGCCGATGGCCTTGCGCTGGCTCGAGTGTAGCGAGCCGAAGTCGCCGTCGAGCAGCATCTCCATCGTCGCCAGCACCGACGTCAGCGGCGTCTTCAAATCGTGCACGATCATCTTCATGAGATCGTCGCGCATCTTCTGCAGCTCGCGCTGCTTGCGCAGGCTCTCCTCGAGCGCGTCCGTCGCCGCCTTGAGCTTGAGCAAACTCCTAACGCGAGCCCCGAGGACAAGCCGATTGTGCGGCTTCGTTAGAAAGTCGTCGCCGCCCGCCTCGATCGCTTTGACACGGTCGGTGGTGTCGTTGAGCGCGGTAACGAAAATGACGGGAATGTTCTTCGTGCGCGGATCGCGCTTGATGCGCCGGCAGACCTCGAATCCCGTCGACCGATCGTCGCAGCCGAGATCTCCCGCCGGCATCGAGACGTCGAGAATGCAGAGATCGGGCTTACTCTCGAAGGACGCGCGAAGCGCCGACGGACCATCGTACGCGGCGATCGCCCGAAAGCCGAGCACATGCAACTGGTCGAACAACAGCTCCACATTCGCCGGAACGTCGTCGGCGACGAGAATCAGCGGAGCATCAGGCGGTGGCCCGTTGCTCTCCGCACTACGCTGATCGGTCAGGGACGAACGCCCAACCCGATGCTCAACGTCCATGCGCGCTCATTGATGCCGATACCAGCCGTGCGGTTGGAGTGAAGGACCGTAAGATCGGTAATTACGCGCCCGGCACCGAACGCGGTTCCGATGCCGCCACTGAACGTTGTCTCCTTCACCTTTTCGTTCGTCGGGCCGGCGCCGTAGGGCAACGTACGCCATCTCCCGCCAACACGCAGCATCAGTGGCAGGCTGCCCATCTTGGGGCCGGCGATATCCGCACCCACGCCCGTGTCCCAGGCGTCGACCGGCTGCGAGATCCCGGGCGTCAGTCCCTTGAGCGACGACCATTTGTCGTAAGTAGTGCTCGCGGCGATCTCCGTTCCGGCCACTCCGATATACGCGAGCGAGAAGCCGAGGCGATCCGGCACGTGGGCATGCGCAAGCGCGGTGTCGTTGCGCGTCGCATTGAGCAATCCACCCTTCCGGAATGACGCCGAAGCAATTGCCAACTTCGGGGCGATGAGTTGAATCCCTCCCGACACGGCACCGCCGTCGAAGCCAATCGTCGTGCTGTCGGAGAAGTTTCCGAACGCCGCGCTGTTGAGGAAAGTGCGGCCAACGAACACGCGGTCGTTGCCACTCATCAGGTGGCCACCCAGGCCGAGATGCAGCCAGTTGTACGGCGTCCAGGCGACGGCGAGTCGCAGATCGTTGACGCCGCCACTCGACCCGGAAATGAAATTAGAGGCGACGGTATCGGGCGGAATGACGATGTTGCTATCGATCGTCGTCGTCCACGTGCGGTCGAGCAACGCCGCCGACGTTACGCCAACCGTCCATTTCGAGCCGATTGGAATGATCGCGGCGAACAACGGATAGCGCGCCGTCGTGGTGTTGTCCGTCGCCGTCCCCGCGATGACACTGCGGTACTCCGGCTCGATCTGGAAGAAGAGCGTCGTCGTGCCGATGAACGCAAGCGCGGCGGGATTCAGCATCGACAACGGATCGATCTCGCCGACCGCGCCGCCGGTGCCTTCGGCGCGCGTGCTCAGCTGACCAGTCGTGTAGCCGAGACCCTGGCTGCTCAAGTTCGCCTGCGCGTGGAGCGCAAGCGGCGCGGCCGCCATCGCGACGAGCGCAATGGCGGCGGGAAATGACAGTTTGCTAATCATGACCCTCGCCAGGCCATGAAAAGATCGCGAGGTCATGGAAGCCCCAAGGTGACTTTCGGCACGTAGGTCAACTGTAATCGAGGCCGCAGCGTGCTGCTTGCCTCGCTCGAGAAAAACGTGGCTATCGCCGGATTCGAACCTTCCGTTCCGACGGCGAGCACGAGCGCACGCTGCGTTTGCTCGGGCTTGGTGTTTTTCCAGACGCGGACGAGGTTGACGAGCTCGAGTCGCTTCGCCCCCGAATCGGCCGGTACGATGCGCAGGGAGTCCGCCGCGCCAATGGTTTGCACCACGACGAGTCGCATCAACTTCGAGACGTCGGTGATGACGGCGCCCGCCGTGATCGCGAACGGATATACGCCCAACGAGTCGGTCGCGTTCGCGCTCGTGCGCATCGGCGACTGCGTGAGAAACAGCGTGGCGCGCACGACGGTCGACGAGTCCACGATGTGCGACGGCAAATCGAAACGCATGTACGTGCGACTGGCCGGGAACCCGCCGACCGCGATCGTATTCGGCGGCGGCGCCGCGAGGTTCTTCGCCGTGATCACGTAATCCTCGAGATCGGTGCGAAGCTGAGTCAGCGTCGTATCGCTTGGGGTCTTCGACAATAGCGAAACCGTCACCGCGGTATCGCTTGCGGGCTTGAAGCGCAACGTCGCTCCCGCGGTCGCCACGGATTGAATGCGCAGCTGCGTCGACGTGCTCGCGACGAGGCGGACACCGACACGCAGATGCAATCCATTGGTGATCTTGTCCAGCACCGTCGCCGGTGCGATGGGAAGAAGCAGCGTGTCCTTCGCGAGCGATTCCGGCGCAAACGTTTTCGTGCCGATGAGGTGCGCCGCATCGAAGAACGGCAGAATCTGCGAGGCGACGGTGTCCGTCTGCGCACCGCCAACGTCGTACAGCTCGACCGTCACGGGAGACGTCGGCAAGCCCGGCACGCCGGCGACAGTCGTCGTGTCGAGTATGACCCTTATGGTCGCGCTGTCGACGTGATTGACGATCGTATCCGCCGGAACTGTGGGATGCGGATAGTTCTTCGAGATCGAGTCGAAGCGGAAAATGACGCGCGTGTCGAGCGTGTCACCTCGCGCCGCCAGCAGCAGCGGCCCCTCCTCACCAATAACGGGAAATCCGGCGAGGCTGGAGTCGACCGCGATCGCATCCACCGTCGTGTCTTTCAGCTGAACGTCCTGCTGCGGACACAGAAGGGGACATGCCGCTCCCGATTCGAGCTTCTCGCCGCACGCCGCGACGGACACGGCGGCTGCAAAGCCCGCGAGGATTAGCACTCGTGAAACAAAGGGAGCACGCAAATCGAATCTCCGGTTCATCGCCGGTCCAAGGATCTAGGGGTAAACGCGCGCGGAAGCAGCTCGTCGAGCGTCCAGCGCGCTTCTCGTCCATCGCTCGTGACACTGATCACGAGCAGATGTGGTGAAAACTCTTCGAGCACCTGCCGGCAAATGCCGCAAGGCGGTGTGGGCTCCTCCGCTTCCGTCGCGATCGCGAGTGAGTCGAACGCACGCACGCCTCGTGCGACTGCCGCCGCGACCGCGCCCCGTTCGGCGCAGATGCCCGCCGGAAACGACGCGTTCTCGACGTTGCAACCTTCCGTGACGCTTCCGTCCGTTCCGAGCAGCGCCGCGCCGACGCGAAACCCAGAGTAGGGCGCATAGGCACGGGTCATCGCACCGAGCGCGCGCTCGCGCAGCATCGTCAAGACGCGATCACCCTGGGCGTCGACGATCGACGTCTGATCAGTTGCCATCTACGCGGCCAGCAGTGTCGAGAGGAACGACGCACCCGCGCCAGCAAACGGGACCCCGAACCACTCGGCGACGGTAGCGCCCAGGTCCGAAAAGGTCTCTCGACGGCCGATCGTTACGCCGGCAACCCGCCGTCCCAATGCGAGCAGGGGCACGCATTCACGGGCATGGTCGGTCGACGGCGTTGTTGGATCGTTTCCGTGGTCGGCGGTAATGAACAGCAGGTCGTCCTCTCGTAGGGCAGACAGGAATGACGGCAGGGCGGCGTCGAACTCGCGTAACGCCTGATAGAACCCCGGAACGTCGTTCCGGTGCCCGAATTGTTGGTCGAAATCTACAAGGTTGCCGAACAGCAACCCACTTTGAGCCTTTTCGATCCATGTACGGATCGAGACGATGCCGTCGGCATTGCTCGCGGTGTGCTGCGAGGTGATCCCTCGACCGGCGAAGAGGTCGTCAACCTTGCCCACGCCCGTGCGCGGTACGCCAGCGGAGGCGAGTGCATCGAGCAGCGTCCCCCGAGGTGGCGCAATCGAGAAATCGCGACGGTTCTTCGTGCGCGTATAGGCACCAGCAGAGCCGATGAATGGGCGCGCGATCACCCGCGATACGTCATTGGGAGCGACGAGCATCGCGCGAGCGATCTCGCAGGCCGCGTACAGCTCCGATAGGGGGACGATCCCCTCGTGCGCCGCAACCTGAAAGACTGAATCCGCCGAGGTGTACAGGATCCATTTACCCGTTTGTTCATGCTCAGCGCCAAACTGATCCATGATCGCGGTCCCGCTGCCGGCAACGTTGCCCAAAACACCGCGCCCGGTGCACCTGGCAAATTCATTCACGAGATCACGCGGAAAGCCATTCGGGTATGTAGGAAAGGGGCGTGCGAGTTGTACGCCGGCGATCTCCCAATGTCCCGTCGTGCTGTCTTTTCCCGCCGAGTGGGGAACCATGAGTCCCCACGCACCGGACGGCGAGGATGCGGGCACCACGCCCTGTAGCGGCGCAATGTTGCCGAGCCCTGCGCGCTCGAGGTTCGGCAGCTCCATCCCGCCCACCGCGCGTGACACGTTGCCGAGCGTGTCACTGCCGACGTCGCCGTACGCGTCCGCATCGGGCGCGGCGCCAATCCCGACGCCATCGAGGACCACGATGATTGCGCGTTTACTCATCGTCAGGCTGCCGAGCGTCGTTGAGATAGCGGCGCGGCAACCGCGACCGCAAGGAGGTGAGCACCTCATACGGCGAGAGGCCCCCCGCCGATGCGACGCTCGCGACGGTAAGTTGATCTTGGCCGTCCGCGCCGATCACGGTCGCAATGTCGCCGATCGCGCAATCGACGTCGGTCACGTCGATCATCGTCATGTCCATCGTCACGAGACCGGCGACGCGCGCGCGCCGGCCGCGGACCAGCACCGTTCCAATGTTGCTCAACGCGCGCCGATAGCCGTCGGCGTAGCCGATCGCGAGCGTCGCGATGCGCCGTGGCGATTCGGCGCGAAAGGTCGCGCCATAGCTCACCGTGTCGCCGGCCTGGATCGTTCGAAGATCGACGACGCGCGCCCGCAGGGAGACCACGGGATCGGGCGCGATCTCCGCGTCGTCGCCCGAACCGACCCCGTATAAAAAGATTCCCGGCCGCGCGACCGTCCACGGTGTCGCTGCGGCGCGTCGCCGGGCGACCGCGGGACTGTTCTCGGCGTGGATCATCGCCGGACGCACCGGAAGCTCGGCGAGTGCCCTGGCGAACCGCTGCTCCTGCTCTTGCCGCGTTCCGTCGGCCTGTTCAGCAGAATGAAAATGAGTAAATACTCCTTCCGGCGGCGCACTCGCAATTGCGTCGCGCAGCGCGCCGACTTCTCGCCATGAGACTCCGGCGCGATTCATTCCCGTGTCGATCGCGAGCTGCCAGGGAAGACCCGTCCGCGACCACTCGTCGATCGCGGCGGCCGAGCCGAGGGTCGGCGTTAGGCGCGCGCGGCGTGCCGCGTCGAGCTCCCCCGTGAGGAGCGGAGTGAAGACGACAATCGGTCGCTCGATACCGGCCCGGCGCAGCTCGTCGCCTTCGGCAACCGTCGCGACACCAAAGCCCCACGGATCGAGATCCTGCAATACGCAGGCGACGCGCGTCGCGCCCAGTCCATATGCGTCGGCCTTGACCATCGGCAGCAAGCGCGCCGAGGAAAACTCGGCGACGCGTGCTCCGTTTCGCAGCAACGCGCCGAGGTCGATTTCGACCCAGGCGCGTGTCAGAGGGCCTTGCATACACTATGATTCGCGAATCTTGAAGGATATCGGAGCCACGAAACCCATGCAAGCGAAACCGACACTTGAGGATACGCTATCACTCATGCGCGACTTGCGTCGCCGCTGCGAGTGGGACGCGGCGCAGACGCATGAATCGCTGCGGCCGTACCTGATCGAAGAAGCGTACGAAGTCGACGACGCAATCCGCGCCGGCAACGATCGGATGCTGCGCGAAGAGCTCGGTGATCTTCTGCTTCAGGTGCTTTTCCATTCCGTCGTCGCCGAGGAGCGCGGCGCATTCGATATCCACGACGTCGCCGACACGTTTCTCA
Organism: Gemmatimonadaceae bacterium; assembly: GCA_035279645.1. GTDB lineage: Bacteria > Gemmatimonadota > Gemmatimonadetes > Gemmatimonadales > Gemmatimonadaceae > AG2. Next base: position 12,223 of record DATEHJ010000045.1, on the reverse strand, counting down.
CCAAGATGAAGGGGCGCCATCCGCATCTCTACGGGGATGGAGCGCGCCAGCCGTGGGAGCGAATGAAGGCGCGAAAGCGCGACAGCATCGTCGATGGATTGCCTGCCGACCTCCCTTCACTGCACCGCGCGTTCCGGCTGCAGGATCGCGCCGCGGGCGTCGGCTTCGATTGGCCGAACGTGCACGGCCCAATCCAGAAGGTGACTGAAGAGTTGAACGAGGTGAACGAGGAAATCGCCGCGCATCCCGATCTCGAGGCGCGCTCAACGACACCCCGCTACGACGTCCATCACGAACGGCTCGAGGATGAACTTGGCGATCTGTTGTTCGCGGTTGTGAATGTGTGTCGCAAAGCTGGTGTGCATCCCGCGCTCGCGCTCGACCGGGCGAACGTCAAGTTCGCGCGTCGCTTCAAGCATGTGGAGCAAATCGCCGGCGAACGCGGCATCGAGGTCGGCACCGCATCGCTCGATGAGCTGGACGCGATTTGGGAGGAAGTGAAGAGGGTAGAGGGTAGCGGGTAAAAGGTAGAACTTTCTACCCTCTACCCGGCTACGCGCTCTACGGCTTCAGCCGCCCCATGAGCCGTGGGAACGCGATCACCTCGCGGATGTGCTGCAAGCCACAAATCCACGCGACGGTGCGCTCGAGACCGAGGCCGAAGCCCGAGTGCACGAATGTGCCGTACCGACGAAGGTCGAGGTACCAGTCGTACGCGTCGAGCGGCAAGCCTTCCTCCTTGATTCGCTTAACGAGTCGATCATAGTCGTCCTCGCGCTGCGATCCGCCGATGATCTCGCCATAGCCTTCCGGCGCCAGACAGTCATCGCACAACACCGTGCGCGGATCGGCCGGATTCTCCTTCATGTAGAAGGCCTTCGCAGCCTTCGGGTAATTCATGACGAAGACCGGGCGATCGTAATCGGCGACGATCAGCGCTTCGTCCTCGGCGCCGAGATCATCGCCCCACTCCGACGAGCTCCCCTTTTTTCGCACGAGCTCAACCGCCTCTGAATAGTCGAGGCGCACGAAGGGCGGCTTCACGCTCTCGAGCTTCGACATATCGCGCTCGAGCACCTGCAGTGAATCGACGCAGCGATCGAGGGTGCGACGTACCAGATACGAAACAAAGTCTTCCTGAAGCCGCATGTTTGCCGCGGAGTCGTACCATGCGACTTCGGGCTCGATCATCCAGAATTCGGTGAGATGACGGCGCGTCTTCGATTTCTCGGCACGAAACGTCGGTCCGAAGGTATAGATCTTTCCAAACGCGGCGGCCGCCGCTTCGCCATAGAGTTGGCCGGTCTGCGCGAGGTACGCCTTACCTTCCTCGAAGTAGTCGGTCTCGAAAAGGCCGCTGCGTTCGCCGATTGCCGCAGTGAGAATCGGCGTGTCGATTCTTAGAAAACCCCGCTCGTAAAAAAAATCGTGAATCGCCTGCTCGATTTCGTTGCGCACCGTGAAGATCGCGCGTTGCCGATTGCTGCGAAGCCAGAAGTGCCGGTGATCGAGGAGAAAATCAATTCCATGTTCCTTCGGCTGGACCGGATAATCGATAGGACTCGGGCCGACGACTTCGAGGTCAGCGACCGAAATCTCGTAGCCGCCCGGCGCACGCGCGTCCGCTCGGACCTCACCGCGAATTCGGACGGACGTCTCGAGAGTGAGCGACGAAAAGCGCTCCCACGCTTCAGGCGGGATCGCGGTCTTCACGAAAACCGCTTGCGCGATTCCCGTCCCGTCGCGTATCACGGCAAACGCGACTTTACCGGAAGACCTGAGATGGGTGACCCAACCATGGAGCGTCACCGTCGAGCCCACGTGGTCGCGGAGCTCGGCGATACGAGGAATCAAGTCGTGCATGAGAAGCGTGCTCGGAAAGACCTGAACGAACGGAAGATCGAGATACGCTACACGACCAAGAAGCGCATTTGTACCCCGTGGACAGGTGACCCGCGCCACGGCGTCGGATTTGCAAATACCCGACTCTACCTCATCCAAACTTGCGCGCCGCGGAAATGACCCTACGATCGCGGCTCATCCTGGGCCTCCTCACCATCGCACTGATACTCGTTGTACCGCTGCTGATCGCGGTGCAAGCGATGGATCGTCTGCACCGTGATGCTCGCGCTCTGCGGGACAAAGAGTTCGCTGCGTCGCTCCTGCTTGGCCGGCTTCGGGAAGGGCTGAACGACCTTCGACGCCAGGAGACGGCGCTGCTCTTCGTGCACGACGCGCACACGCGTGACGTCATGGAAAAGCAGCTCGACATTGTCGCATCCATCACGGATTCGCTCAAGACCTTCAACCTGGACAAATCGGCGGGCGACGTCTCCCGCAGTATCGCCGACATCGTCGCCTGGGCGCCGCACGAGTACGCTGCAGCCCTCGCCGAGCAGCGGGACACGGCCGAAAAAATCTCAGCGACGTACCTTGTGCCGGCCCTCACAACCGCTGACCGCAGTGTCCTGGAGGCCGAACGAGCGTTGCGGCAGAGGACGGCGGAACGGGTGGCGTCGGCCGCGATCGAGATTTCACGCGCAAAGAACGTGTCAGCGATGGCTGAGATCGTCGCACTCATCGTAGCGGCGCTAATCGGCATTTGGCTCACACGTTCGATCGCGCGGCCGGTGCGCGACCTCGAGGAAGGAATGGAAGCCGTCGCGAGCGGCAACCTCGGTTACAAGCTCCAGGTACGCGTATCACGCCGCGACGAGTTTGGTCGTCTGGCGGCAAGCTTCGAGGAGATGACGAAGCAGCTTACGGAGCTGGATAAGCTGAAGGCCGAGTTCGTCTCGGTGGCATCTCACGAGCTCAAGACGCCCATCAACGTCGTTCAGGGATACGTGCAACTGCTCGATGAGGGCGTCTATGGCGCGCTCACCGACAGACAACGCGCGGTGCTCCAGACCCTGGAGATGCAGATTCAGTCGCTCGCGCGCCTGGTAAAGCAGCTGCTCGACGTCAGCCGCTTCGAGGCCGGTGGAAGCAAGCTGGATATTCGGCAGGTCCAACTCGATCCGTTCCTGGACCAGCTGGAGCGCTCATTTCACGTGTTGGCAGTTCAGCGCTCGATTCGTTTCATCGTTCGGCGCGGCGACGGGTTGCCGAGCGAGGTATTGTGGGACTCGGATCGCATGAACGAGGTGTTGGGGAATCTTCTCTCCAACGCATTCAAGTTCACGCCGCGTGCTGGTGAGGTGGAGTTGGCAGTCGAGTCGGTCGATCACTCGGTGCAGATCGAAGTCAGGGACTCCGGCTCGGGGATACCCCCTGAACAGATGCCGCATATCTTCGAGAAGTTCTTCCAGGCCGATAATCAAGTAGAAGGTTCGGTCAAGGGATCAGGGCTTGGACTCGCGATTGCGAAGAGCATCGTCGAGGCACACGGGGGAACGATTAACTGCGAAAGCACTCCAGGCGTTGGCACAACTTTCTCCATCGTGCTTCCGACGCGCACGAACAGCCGCATTTCGGTGCCGCAGCGCGAGCCAGCCGAGGCAGCGTGACGCATCGGCACGACGCTCGATGAAAATCGTTAGGCGTACAGCGATTCTGGGGACGCTCGCGGCGCTCGGCTGCATGACGGGACGCGTTCCGCCATCACCGAACGAAAGCGTGGACTGGCCGCGCGCTCTCAGTCAGGCGGAAGCCGCGGCATCGGAGCGCCGGTACGCCGACGCCGATCGGATGCTGGCGGAGTTCGCGACGCGCTACCCGGCGACACAAGGCGCGGTCGAGAGTTTGTACTGGCGTGGCGTGTTCGCGCTCGAGCCAGCGAACCCGGAGGGCTCGCCGGTCATCGCCGCGGCACTCTTTGACTCGTACGGCAAATCCGTGGGGCCGCTCCCGCACCGCCTGGAGGCGGACGTGCTGCACCATCTGTCGGTCAGGCTTCAGTCGTTCGCGCCGACAGCGGTCACGGCGTCGGCGACTTCGCCGAGTGGCACGCCCGCCGGTGCCGCCGCCGCGGCCGCAACGGATCTCAAGGCAAAGGACACGGAGATCCAGCGGCTCAAGGATGAGCTGGCAAAGGCGAACGACGAGCTCGAACGGATCAAGCGCCGCCTAACAGCGCCAACGAAACCCTAGCCGACCCTGAACAGCTCCAACGACCGCCGATAGCGTTCGCCGAGGACGCGGCGAAGGCCGGCTTGGTCGGCGCCCGCGAGGTCAGGATCGCGCGCCAGTAGTTCCTCGGCGGCACGGCGGGCGCGTTCGACCAGCTCCTCGTCGCGCAACGGATCGGCGACTCGGAAGGTGGGAACGCCGCTTTGACGCTCGCCAAACAGATCACCCATTCCCCGAATGCGCAGATCGGCGCGCGCGATCTCGAAGCCGTCGTCGGTCGAGCAGAAGATTCTCAATCGATCGGCTGCCTCAGGGCCCACGTCCCCGAGCAGAATGCAGAACGACTCCGCGGCGCCACGCCCGACCCGGCCGCGGAGCTGGTGAAGCTGCGAAAGACCGAATCGCTCCGGATGCTCGATGAGCATCACCGTCGCGTTAGGCACGTCGATCCCCACTTCAATCACCGTCGTCGCGACGAGGACGTCGATCTCCCGATCGCGAAACTTGCGCATGATCGTGTCGCGCTCCGCGGCGTCGACACGTCCGTGAATCAGCGCGACGCGTCGATGCGCGAAGGCGCCCGCCACCAGCGCGTCGTACATCGTCGTCGCCGCCTTGAGGTCCGTCTTCTCGGACTCCTCGATCACGGGATAGACGATGTAGGCTTGCCGCCCCTGCTCGAGCTGTCGATCGACGAATGCCAGCACGCGTTCGCGCCCCGACTCGCGACGCATGGCTGTCATGATCGGCTGTCGCCCCGGCGGCCGTTCATCCAACACGCTGAGATCGAGATCGCCATAGAGCGTGAGGGCCAGCGATCGCGGAATCGGAGTCGCCGTCATGAGCAAGACATCGGGAGACTCACCCTTTGCCGCGATCGCTTTGCGCTGCTCGACGCCAAAACGGTGCTGCTCGTCGACAGCGACGAAACCGAGCCGGGCGAACAGCGTCGCATCCTGCACGAGCGCATGCGTACCGACGACGAGCACCGGATCGGGGGACGCGAGCCGCTGGGCGATCTCCTTGCGCTCGCGCGCCGGCAGGCTGCCGGTGAGCAGAATCGGCGCGACACCGGTCGGCGCGAGCAGCGCGGTCATCGTGTGCGCATGCTGCTCGGCGAGCAGCTCCGTCGGAACCATAATTGCCGCCTGATAACCATTCTCTAAAGCCAGGAGCGCGGCGAAAAGCGCGACGATCGTCTTGCCGCTGCCGACGTCGCCCTGGAGAAGGCGCTGCATGCGTTGGTCGCTGCACATGTCGGCGACGATCTCGCGCGTCGCGCGCGTCTGAGCTGCCGTGAGCTGGAAGGGCAACACATCCTTCAGCTGCGTCGTGAGCAGTCGCTTGTTCTCGAAGCGAATGCCGCGACGTGTTTCGCGAGCGAGCGACCGGGCGCGCAGCTGCAGCAGGTTGACGAAAAGGAGCTCCTCGAAGGCGAGCCGCTCGCGGCCGCGCATCGCTTGGGCGAGCGATGTTGGCCGGTGCACCATGCGGAGCGCATCACGAATGTCGGTCACCTGCGCCGAGGACAGGATGTCGTGAGGCAAGTACTCCGTCACCAGTGGCAGCAGCGCCTCGAGATGGTTGTCGATAATCGAGCGGATGACCTTGAACGAAAGGCCCTCCGTCGCCGGATAGACCGACAGCACGCGGCCTTCGGTTGTGCCGCTCTCGTCGTCGCCGAGGTTGATGAACTCGCGCGGCTGCAGCTGACGACCGTGGAAAAAGCGAACGCCTCCTGTCACCAATAGCGTGTCGCCCTTCGAAATTGTCCGGTCGAGGAAGGGCTGGCCGGGCCACGACACCTCGATCATGCCGGTGTCGTCGCGCAGAACCGCCTGAAAGATCCGCAGACCGCGACGCGTGGGGATGATGCCTTTCGAAATCACGCGCCCGATGACCGTCCCCTGCATTCCCGGCTCGAGCGATGCTATCGCAGCGACGGTGCTGGCGTCCTCATACCGGTGCGGGATGTGGTACAGCAGGTCACCGGCCGTGATGACCCCGAGCCGGCGAAACGCTTCCGCACGCGCTGGGCCGACACCCTTCAGGTAGGAGATGCCCGTGTCGAGATAGAGGCGCTGGCCCGAACGCGACGGCGGGGGAGGCGCCATGCGATCTGTGCTCACTCGTCGCTGAGGAGATCCTGGGAGAATGCGGCGGCGTCGAAGGGAACGAGATCTTCGGCGCCTTCTCCGACGGAGAGGAATTTGACCGGGACATCGATCGCTTCGTGCACGGCGACGACGATGCCGCCGCGCGCCGTTCCGTCCAGCTTCGTCACGACCAGTCCCGTGACGGGGACGGCGGCGGTGAACGTCTTGGCCTGCTGCACCGCGTTCTGGCCGATGGTTCCATCGAGGACGAGCAGCGTCTCGTGAGGCGCGCCCGGCAGCCGCTTCGCGATCACGCGTGCGACCTTCTTCAGCTCGTCCATCAAGTTCTCGCTCGTGTGGAGACGGCCGGCCGTATCCACGATCACGACGTCTGCCTGACGAGCGACGGCGGCGTCGATGGCATCGAAGGCAACCGCCGCGGGGTCGCTGCCCGCGCGCGCGCCCACGAACTCCGCGCCCGTGCGCTCGGCCCAGAGGCGGAGCTGATCGATCGCACCCGCGCGGAATGTGTCGCCGGCCGCGACGAGCACTCGCTTCCGCTCACGACGAAAGTGTTCGCTGAGCTTGCCGATGAAAGTCGTCTTCCCCGCGCCGTTTACGCCGACGATGAGTATGACGAAAGGCGTCGTGGAGGGCGCGGTGAGGCGCGGATCGCTCGAGCCAGCGCGTAGCGCGCTCTCGACGCCGCGTCGCAGCGCCTCCTGGAACTGATCGCGCGTTTTGACGTCGCCACGCTTGGCTAGCTGTTCGACATCTTCGACGAGACGCATCGTGACGGGAACGCCGAAGTCCGCCTCGAGCAGCAGCTCCTCGAGTCGCTCGAGCGATCCCGATTCGACTCCGCGCACGGCGACGCCAACGTCCATCAACGCAACTTCTTTGATGCGCTGCCAGAGTGAGCGTTTTGGTAACTCGCCTTTCTTTCGGAGAAGTCTCAAGGAACTGCAGGGGCTAGGGGAATAGGGGAATGGGGGCGAGGAAACGCACAGCGCGCCACGCTTCAGCGCATGCCAACTCGCCGTCGCACGACCCATTCCGAGCAGAGGAGCAACAGCAGGAGCGCGTATGCCCAGCCAGCCGTTCGCAAACGGGGAGCGCTGTCGACGGGGACCCCACCGCCGATCGCGCCAGCGCGCACGCGTGGCGCGCGAGGAAGCCATTCTCTCGAGTTGTTGACCGCCAGCATGGTAGTACCGCCGCGTACAGTCGCCGCGTATAGGCCCGGATTCAACGACGGACTCTCGGCGACGGTAGCGTCATTGCGAAATCGAAGCGTCATCGAATCTATGCGCGTCGAATCCTTGGGGCTCGATGAGCCCAGGCGACGCAGGACGACGAGCACTGACGAATCGGAAGCGCTGCCGCGATGCCAGCGAATCGGATCCCCGGCGCGAAGCACTACGCCGGTGGGTACGGCGGCGCGACGATCGGCGCGTTCCGCCGCGAGCCAGTCGAAGAGACTTCCCCAGAGCGCCGTGAACGCATCGGCGGACGCACCGCCGCGAAACCGCCAGCGCCACAGCCCCGACGCAGCGACGACGACGAGTCGTCGCGGCGTGTCGCTACCGGCGATGATGACACGCCGATCTTCCTCGCGGCCGCGACGCACCTCGAGCGCATGCCATTGCCCGGACGGCGCGGAGCTGTTGCTGACCGTGATCGGCGGCAGGCTATCCCATGGCAAGCCGCTCAGCGCCGGCGCGAGCGGCGAAGGCGGCGCATCGGCCGCGTACCATTCTCCGTCGCTCGCTGTCGCAGGGACGACGAGCGCCAAGGGACCCGCCGTGGCGCTCCGCGGCGGGCCGAAAGCCGACGTGTCGCCGTGCAGAATCGCGACCGGCGCCTCACGAAAGGCTGTGCGAACGTCGGCTTCGGAGATCGGTGCGAGCGATCCGTCGACGCGCCAGGTGTTCGGCGCAACGCGGAAATAGCCGCGTGTCGGGACGGCGAGCGCGCCGCGCAAGACACTGAGTGCATAACGAGCGTCGAAGTCCGGCGACGTCGACACGAACACCGCGCTCGCCGCGCGTGAGAGATCGACCGCCATCGAGAGCGTATCGTTGTGCGGCTCGGCGTCGCCGCGGCTCCGCACGATGGCGCGCACCACCGTCGGACCCTCCCGCCCCTCGACGCGCGCTCGAAGCGTGAGCGTCCGTTCCGCGTACGCGCCAAGCGTATCGACGGGGACGGCGAGCACGGGAACGTCGGCCACGGTCAGAGCGAGCGTTCCCGCCGCGGACCCACGCGCGCCAGCAACGAGTCCGACGCGCACCTCGACGGTGTCCCCACTCACGATCGCGCGCGGAAGCTCGAGCGTCGCGACGGCGAGGTCGGGCGATTGCGCATGGTTCACGACGATCACGCGCGAGCCGGCCGGGAGGTCGGTGAGTGCTTCGGGATCAGTGAGCTCGCCATCGGTAACGACGACGAGCGGATGCCCCCGACCGAGCGCGCGCTCGACCGCCGGCCGCGCGACCGACGACAGGTCGACCGGAGTCGTTAGGCTGTCGCCCGCGCGAATCCCACGCAGGGAGTCCCCGAAGAGAAAGAGCGATTCGGGGCGTGCGGCGCGAACGTCGCGCCACGCCTCGCGCCATGGCGCGCTATCGCTCCCGCGCCGCCAGCTCGCCGACGCGTCCAGCGCGACCCACGTCGCCATGGCCTTCCGTGGTCCTGCGGCAGCGTCCAGCAAGAGCGCGGCGAGGAGCGTGACGGCGCCAAATCGCAAGAGCGTCGGCGGGATGAGCCGCGCTCCCAAACGCAAATCGCGCCCCGCGTATTGCAGGAACGCGAACAACAGACCGACGAGCGCGGCGATGAGCCACGGTGACATCCGCGAATGTTAGCCGCCCACGCCCAACCGACGAAGCGCCGGCGGCGCAAGCGTACCAACTACTAACGCGACGCGAGGCCGGCTGGGGTCGTTGGTGTGCGGCTCTCGAGGAGGGCCAGCAGCTCGGTGCGCTGGCGCTCGAAGGCGGGTCGCTCAGCGGCAGGCACAGGATCGCCGCTGCGATCGCGAAGCGCCGAGCGCGGGTCGCGCTGTGCTCCGTCGACCAGCACTTCGAAGTGTAGGTGCGGTCCGGTGGCGAGGCCGGTCATACCGACGTAGGCGACGGTCTGCCCAATCGTGACGCGCGATCCGGCGTGGACGCCGGAGGCGAAGCCTCGGAGATGCCCGTAGCGGGAGACGAATCCGTTGCGGTGGCGAATGTCGAGCACGTTGCCGTACCCATTGCTCCAGCCGGCACGAACAACGACACCGTCGCCAATCGCGCGAACTGGTGTGCCCGCCGAGGCGGCGTAGTCGGTGCCCTTGTGCTGCTTCCAGACGCCAAGAATCGGGTGAAAGCGTCCGCCAAAGGTGCTCGAGATGCGTCGGAACTCGAGCGGTGCACGGAGGAAAGCAGCTCGCATCGACTTGCCGCTCGCGTCGAAGAAATCGCCGTGCACGCTCTTGCTCGCGTAACGAATCGCCTGGAGCTCGGTGCCGGAAAGCGTGAACGTCGCAGCGAGAACCCTCCCTACTCGCACCGCGCCACCCGATGATGTCGACCGCTCCGCCATCACCTGGAATGCGTCTCCGGGCTGCAGGTCGCGGCTCATGTCGATCTTGTACTCGAAGACATCGGCCAGCGACCAGGTGAGCTGCTGACGGGCGCCGGCAGGAAGGGTCTTCGCCGCGCTCGAGTCGATCGCGTCGTACAAATTGGACGAGATGCCGCCAGTCACGACGACGGTGTCGGTCGTCCACGGCAGCTGTTCCTCGGATTCCGTCCAGGAGTTTCCATCGCGCTTGAGATGCAGCAGTCGGTCGATTGCCAAGTGCAGCACGATCTCCGTCGGCGACGAATCGGCGGTGCTCGACCGGAAGGCGATGGGCATCCCCGCGCGGACGCGACCAGGATTGATGATCGTGAGCGCCTTGAGCGCCTGAGCGGTGAGAAGTTCGCTGAGGCCGCCGCGCGCGAACACGCTGCGCAGCGACTCGCCGTTAGCGAGTGTGTCGAGGCGTTCGCGGAGCATTGCCACCGGCAGCGCCGCGATGCTCTGCTCCTCTGCGGCGAGCAGTTCCTCAGCCGGTCTCTTTTCTGGGAGCCGGGGCGTTGCGTACAGCGCCCCGGCGACAAGAACCGCCGTCACCGAGTAGGCGACGACGCGTGCAATTGCGCCCTTCAATCCATCTGCCTCCGAATGAACGTCGGGATCTCCATGTCGCTGAGATCTTGAGTACCCTTGTCGAGCGGCGTCGTTCGCGGCGCGCGCGGCTGTTCATTCGGGGACGATGCACGGCCATTGCTCGCGCTGCTCACACGGGCTGGACGACTGGCCGGGAAAGGAATCACTGGCGAGGTCTTGGCGCCATGACCGGGAGTGACCGCGAGGGATTGAACGGGCGTGATGAGCGTCGGCTGCATCGCCTTGTCGAACCCGGTCGCGATGACCGTGACGCGGATCTCGCCCTGCATCGCCGGCTCGTGCACGGCGCCGAAAATGATCTCGGCGTCGTCGCCGACGGCGTCGTGGATGATCTCGTTGATCTGATGGACCTCGCCTAACGTGAGATCTGCGCCGCCGGTGATGTTCACCAACACACCGGTCGCTCCCGAGATGCTCACGTTGTCGAGCAAGGGCGAACTGATGGCCTGCTGCGCCGCCTCAATCGCGCGATTCTCGCCACGACCAATGCCCGTGCCCATGAGCGCCGAGCCGCCAGCCTGCATAACCGTGCGCACGTCCGCGAAATCGACGTTCACGAGACCAGTTACGCTGATCAGAGACGAGATGCCCTGGGTGGCGTGCAACAACACTTCGTCGGCTTTTTTCAGAGCATCTTGAAAAGGAATGCCCTTGCCGACGACGGCGAGCAGGCGCTCGTTTGGCACGACGATCATCGTATCGACGTTCTTGCGCATGTCGGCGATACCCTGCTCCGCCTGGCGCATGCGCTTCCGGCCTTCGAAGAGGAACGGCTTCGTCACGATGCCGACGGTGAGCGCGCCCGCGTCCTTGGCGAGTTCGGCGACAACGGGAGCAGCCCCCGTACCCGTTCCACCTCCCATACCGCAGGTGATGAAAACGAGATCGCAATTGGTGAGGGTGCGTGCGACTTCGTCGCGATTCTCCTCGATCGCTTGCCGTCCGATTTCGGGGCGTGCGCCCGCGCCGAGTCCGCGCGTGAGCTTTTTCCCGACCTGAATTTTCACATCGGACTTCGACGCGAGCAATGCCTGCGCATCCGTGTTCACCGAGATGAACTCGACGCCTTCCAGATGCTCATCGATCATGCGATTGACGGCATTACCACCACCGCCACCGACGCCCACGACCTTCATGCGAGCGTTCTGTGTCGCGCTCTCTTCGAACTCGAAGATCATTGAGAGTGAAGCTCCCGTACTGCGTTTGGTGGGGACGGAACTGCGTGGTGAGAACGGCTAGCGTGTTTCGAAGCGGCCATCGAGGAGGGAGAGGCTGCGTACCGCCGTTGGAAAACGCCCGGGCAATATAATGCTTTCCCAGCGCGCGAGTACACCTTTTCTTCTCGCTTCACGAGAGATCACGCATCGAAAAACACGAGCGGAAGTGCGAGCAAGTTTTCCACAGCGGCTGCCGCGACGACAGCTTTGTGTGTGCGACAGAGTGAAACTGCGCGCACACGCGTCAAGGAAAGTTGCCGAGACAATTTCGGCGGATACGCATCGCATGCCTCGCGCCATTAATTCCTGACGAGCAAAGCGCGATCACGGACGCACGCGGACGCGGCACGAACTAACGCGGACAGGCCGTGTGCATGTCCGTGTTCGTCCGTGCTAATGCGTTGTTTTCGGTGGTTCGTGATGCCTGCGTCGGCGGGATAGATCGGTAGTGCTCAGAAGAAGTCCTGCAACCAGAACTTCACCTTCTCCGCAAGTTTCCCCAGGCTACCCCCGCTCGCTGTGAGCCGGCGCACACCAGCCCCGGCGGCACCGAGCGCAACGCGATGGGCGGCGTACTGAGCTAACCCGACCGCGGTCGCGAAGCGCGGCGCTTCCACG
>DATEHJ010000044.1:0-9204 GCA_035279645.1 Gemmatimonadaceae bacterium | reverse complement strand
GGAGTGACCGTGCCGGAGTACGGCATTCGCCCGCCAGGCTACTGTCTACCCAACGAGACGCGGCTCGGTCGCGTGCGGCTGCAAGTGTCCGACGGCGCGCGATCGCTCGCCTACTACGAGCGCGTCCTCGGCTTCCGCGTGCTCGAGGAGGGCCATGACGTTGCCGTACTCGGAGCGCAGGGCGACGACCGACCGCTCGTCGAGCTGCGCGAGCATCGTGGCGCGCAGCCGGTGCCGCGTCGCGGCCGCATCGGGCTCTATCACTTCGCGATTCTTCTGCCCGACCGCGCCGCGTTAGGACGCTTTCTCGGGCACCTCGAGAAGCTCGGCGCCTACGCCGGAATGTCCGATCATTTCGTGAGCGAGGCCATCTATCTCACCGATCCCGATGGGCTCGGGATCGAAGTGTATGCCGATCGACCGCGGTCGACGTGGAGGAATCACGACGGACAGCTCGTCATGACAACGGTGCCGCTCGACGTCGAGAGCGTGCTGCAAGCGGCGACCGAGAGTCCAGGTGGGGACGCGTGGACGGGGATGCCCGCGGGGACAGTGATCGGGCATGTGCATTTGCATGTCGGCGATCTCGAGCGCGCCGCCGCCTTCTATCACGCCGGCCTGGGACTCGACAAGACGGTGTGGAATTACCCGGGCGCACTCTTTCTTTCCGCAGGTGGGTATCACCATCATCTTGGCACGAACATATGGGCAGCTGGTGCATCGCCGGCCGGTCCGGACGACGCGCGACTGCTCGAGTGGGAAGTGGTGGTGCCGAGCGGGTTCGATGCGGCCGCGGCCGCTCGGAGCCTAACAAGTGCCGGTGCCGTCGTAGAAAGCGACGGCGAGGATTGGTTGGCGGCCGATCCGTGGGGGACGGTAGTGAGAGTGCGAGGGGCTGGGGGCTAGAGACCTCTCGCTAAGAATTCTTTACGTTCCGGCTTCCGAACGGCGGCAGCAGGCAGTGCGTTATACCCACACATGCACCGGACGCTTTCCGGTACTACGTGACCTTCTGTGACTAAATGACTTACTTGCGGCCACGCGCCGGTGCGGCGCACGTGTTGTTTTTTGCTGTCGGGCTAGTCCTCGTTTCCTGCTCGAAGCCCCAGAACCGACCTCAACGACCGCCGGTCGCTGTCGCCGTGACGTCGGCGCGGCGAGCGCCGGTGCCGTACACGCTCGATGCCAACGGCATCGTGACTCCGATTCAATCGGCGGCGGTGGCGGCGCAAGTCGATGGAATCGTCACCAAGGTCTTTTTTCAGGAAGGCCAGGAGGTTACGCGCGGCCAGCCCCTCTTTCAAATAGACGCGAGGCCCTACGCGAACGCGTACGAGCAGGCGCTTGCCGCTCTCACGCGCGACAGTGCGACGGCGGCGAACGCCAAGAAAGAGGTGACGCGCTACGCGCAGCTGATCGAGCAGCGATATGTCACGAAAGAGGAAGGCGATCAGCTCGAAGCGACATCGGCGTCGTCGGACGCGGTGGTGCGCGCAGACCGGGCGACGGTCGCGAGCGCGAAGTTCAACCTCGACAACACGACGATCCGCGCGCCGATCTCCGGGAAGACGGGCAGTCTTCTGGTCCGCGTGGGGAACCTCGTGCACGCCAACAGTGCGACCCCATTGGTCACGATCAATCAGGTTCGGCCAATCATGGTTCGCTTCGCGGTTCCCGCCGCGCAGCTGCCGCTAATCCTCCAATACGGTGCTCGCGGCGGTTTGCCGGTGACGGCCATTCCGGGCGGCGGAGCGCCGAGCGCGAACGCGATGGACTCGTCGACGGGTACTCCGGTTGATGCTCCGGCGCAGCTGACGCCGGCCGGCGGCGGTGCGGCGTCCGGAGGAACCGTGCAGCAGGCCAACGCGGAGGATCCACCACCGAGTGTGATCACGGCGTCGCCGGCGACGGGCACGTTGAGCTTCATCGACAACGCCGTCGACACGACGACAGGGACCGTCACGCTGAAAGCGACGTTCGCGAACACTGATGGGTCGCTGTGGGCGGGTCAGTTCGCGGCGACGACGCTCCGTCTCTTCATCGAGCAGAACGCGCTCGTGGTACCGACGCAGGCAGTGGTGACGGGACAGCGCGGCACGTACGTGTACGTCGTGGACGGGGACTCGGCGAAGCAGCGGCCGGTGGCGATCGAGCGCACGGCGGGCGGGATCGCGATCGTGGCGAGCGGCTTGACGGACGGGGCGCGCGTCGTGACCGACGGACAGTCGCGCCTCACGCCCGGTGCCAAGGTCATGGTCCGGTCGCCTAACGATTCGATTGGCGGCTCGGCGGCGGGCGCAATGGGTGGCCGTGGCGGCAAGCGCCGTAAAGGATGAACGAACGAGGTGCTAGGAGCTAGCTGCTCGGTGCTAGTCGCAAATCCTACACCTAGTACCTAGCACCTGGCACTTTCTCGAGGTCCTCGTGAGCCTAACGAATCTCTTCATCAAACGACCGGTCATGACGACGCTGCTCATGATCGGGATTCTGGTGTTCGGGATCGTCGCGTATCGACAGCTACCGGTGAGCGACCTGCCGACGGTGGACTATCCGACGATCGGCGTTGGGGCGAGCTCACCGGGCGCCAGCCCGGAGACGATGGCGGCGACGGTCGCTACTCCGCTCGAGAAGGCCTTTTCGGCGATCGCGGGAATCGACGAGATCACCTCGAACTCGAGCCTCGGATCGACGAACATCACGCTGCAGTTCTCGCTCGATCGCGACCTCGAGTCCGCGGCCCAGGACGTGAACGCCGCGATCTCGAAGACGATGCCGTACCTGCCGTCGAACATCCTCCCGCCGTCGGCGCACAAGCATAACCCGGCGTCGGCGCCGATCATGTTTCTGGCGCTGACGTCGAACGTGCTTCCGATGACGCAGGTCGACGAGTACGCCGAGACGACGATCGCACAGCGGCTTTCCATGGTCGAAGGGGTCGCGGACGTCGGCGTGTGGGGCTCCACCAAATATGCGGTGCGCGTACAGCTCGATCCCCAACAGCTCGCGTCGCGCGGAATCGGCGTGTCGCAAGTCGCGAACGCGATCCGCCAGAACAACGTCATGCTCCCGACCGGCGTGCTTTACGGTCCGGACAAGACGCTCACGGTGCAGGCGACCGGGCAGATGAACAACGCCGATCAGTTCCGGCAGCTGATCGTGACGTATAAAGACGGCGCGGCGGTCCGGTTAGGCGACATCGCGACGGTCAAGGACGACATTCAGAACAACAAGACGGCGAGCTGGTACGACGGCGAGCGCTCGATCGGGCTCGCGGTCGATCGACAGCCGGGAACGAACACCGTCGCTGTCGCCACCGCCGTGAAGAACACCCTCGACGAGATCCAGAAGGGTTTGCCCCCGGCGCTCAAGCTTCGCGTGCAGTACGATCGCTCGGTGTCGATTGAACAATCCGTGAGCGACGTGAAGTTCTCGCTCGTGGTGGCGTTGGTCCTCGTCGTGTGCGTGATCTTCCTTTTTCTGCGCAACGTCGTCGCGACGCTCATTCCGACATTGACGCTGCCGATGTCGATCATCGGCACCTTCTCGGTGATGCAACTGCTGGGATTCAGCATCGACAATCTGTCGCTGATGGCGCTGACGCTCGCCGTCGGCTTCGTCGTCGACGACGCGATCGTCATGCTCGAGAACATCGTCAGGCATGTCGAGATGGGACAGGCGCCGATGGACGCGGCGCTCGAAGGGGCGCAGGAAGTCGGGTTCACGATTCTGTCCATGACACTCTCGCTGGCCGCGGTCTTCATCCCGTTGATGTTCATGGGAGGGATCATTGGTCAGTTGTTCAAAGAATTCGCAATCACCATCGCGGTCTCGATTCTCGTCTCGGGAATCGTGTCGCTGACGTTGACGCCGATGCTCTGCAGCCGGATGCTCAAGCCGCACGGCGCGGAGACGCATGGCCGGTTGTTCATGGCAACGGAGCGAGCATTCGAGGGCGCGTTGCGCGCGTACGAACGGAGCCTGGGCTGGGTGATGGAGCACCGGTCAATCGGGATCGCGTTCTCGGTGCTGGTGCTCGTGTTCACGGCGGTGCTGTGGGTCGTGATCCCGAAGGGGCTTTTCCCGCCTGACGACACGGGTCAATTGAATGCGACGGCCGAGGCGGCGCAGGGGACGTCGTTTCCGGAGATGCTGCGTCTCGAGCAGCTCGCGGCGCGCCGGCTCGAGCGCGATACGAACATCGCGTCCTTCACCGTGAATGTCGGCGGCGGAATGGGGTCGAGCAACCAGGCGCAGTTCAACCTCACCCTGAAGCCGCAAGGGCAGCGGCCGAGCGCCGACGCGATGGTGAATGAGCTGATGCGCCGGATGGGGGGCATTCCCGGTCTCGCGTTCTACGTGCAGAACCCGCCGGCGATCCGCATCGGCGGTCGCTCGGCGAAAAGTCAGTATCAGTTCACGCTGCGCGGGCCCGACATCGACGATCTCTATAAGCAGGCAAACCGGTTCATGGCGCTTCTCGAGCGGGAGCCGATGCTGACGGGAGTCACGTCGGATCTCTTGAACCGGAGCCCGTTGCTGAAGATCCACATCGACCGGCAGCGCGCTCTATCGTTAGGCGTGACGCCGATGTCGATCGAGAACGCGCTCGCGAACGCGTACAATCAGCAGCAGGTCTCGACGATCTACACGCCGACCAATGAGTACTGGGTGGTGATGGAGACGGTGCCGAACGCGCAGGTGGACGCGCGTTCGCTGCAACTGCTGTACGTGCCCGGCACGGGCGGCAAGCAGATCCCACTATCCGACGTCGCGTACTTCGAGCAGACGACGGGTCCGTTGAGTGTCGCTCACTCGGGGCAGATGGCGTCGGTGACGATGTCGTTCAATCTCGCGCCCAACGTGTCACTCGGCGCGGCGGTCGATCGGGTGAATCGTCTTGCGCGGCAAAGTCTGCCGGCATCGATCACGACCGGATTCTCGGGACAGGCGCAGGCATTCGAGGCGTCGCAAAAGGGTCTCGGACTTCTGCTCCTGATTACCGTGTTCATCATCTACATAATTCTCGGCATTCTCTACGAGAGTTTCATTCATCCGGTCACGATTCTTACGGGTCTGCCGTTCGCTGCCTTCGGCGCGCTCTTCGCCCTGTGGGTGGGGCACGTGGAGCTGGGGGTGTACGGATACGTCGGGATCGTGATGTTGATCGGGATCGTGAAGAAGAACGCGATCATGATGATCGACTTCGCGATCGCGCGGGAGCGCTCCGAGCACGTGTCGCCGGCCAAGGCGATCGTCGAGGCCGCGAGTGTGCGGTTCCGGCCGATCATGATGACAACGGTGTCGGCGATCGCCGGTACGCTGCCGATCGCGATCGGGGTCGGCGCGAGCGCGGCGTCGCGGCGCCCGTTAGGCATCGCGGTCGTCGGCGGGTTGGCGTTCTCGCAGATCGTCACGCTGTACGTGACGCCGGTGTTCTACACGTATCTGGATGAGCTGCAGGCGTGGGCGGGCCGGAAGATGCGGCGCTCGAGTCGCCGCGTGGAGCTCGCGCCGGTTGGGGCAGATTGATTTTGACTGTCATCCCGAGCGAAGCGAGGGATCTGCTTGAAATTGGCCTCCAAAAAGCAGATCCCTCGTCGCTTCGCTCGTCGGGATGACCACTGGATGATATGAATTTCACCACGGTCTTCATAAAACGCCCCGTCATGACGACGCTCGTCATGATCGGGATTCTCGTCTTCGGCATCGTCGCGTACCGGCAGTTGGCGGTGAGCGATCTGCCGAACGTTGACTTCCCGACGATCACGGTGAGCGCGACGCTCCCCGGGACGAGCCCGCAAACGATGGCGGCGACGGTCGCGACCCCGCTCGAGAAGGCGTTCTCGACGATCGCCGGCATCGACAACATGACGTCGACGTCGAGCCTCGGTCAGTCGCAGATCGTGATCCAATTCGCGCTCGACCGGAACATCGACGCCGCCGCGCAGGATGTGCAGGCGGCTATTGCGCAAACTATCAGACAATTGCCGCAGGGCATCATCCCGCCGTCGTATCAAAAAACCAATCCTGCAGATGCACCTATTCTGACTCTGGCGCTCACGTCGACCGAAGTGCCGCTCTCGACGCTCGACGAGTTTGGTGAGACGACGCTGGCGCAGCGGCTGTCGATGGTCGGCGGCGTGGCGCAGGTGCTGGTGTACGGCGCGCAGAAGTACGCGGTGCGCATCCAGCTCGACCCGTCACAGCTCGCGACGCGCAGCATCGCGCTCGAGGATGTCGCGACCGCGGTGACGAATCAGAACGTCAACATGCCGACGGGCGTGCTGTGGGGCCCGAAGACGGCGCTCACGATTCAGGCGACCGGTCAGCTCGACAACGCACTCGCCTTCAAGGATCTGATCGTGGCGTACCGCAATGGCGCGCCCGTGCACCTGAGCGAGCTGGGACGCATCACCGACGACGTCCAGAACAACAAGACCGCGAGCTGGTACGACGGCGCGCGCTCGATCGTCCTCGCGATCCAGCGGCAGCCGGGCACGAACACCGTCGACGTCGCGAATCGCGTCAAGGCCGCTCTCGCGAAGCTCGAGACGGAGATACCCCCCTCGGTCAAAGTCTCGACGCTCTACGATCGGTCGGCGACCATCGAAGCGTCGGTGAATGACGTGACGTTCACGCTCGAGCTGACGCTCGTGCTCGTCGTGCTCGTGATCTTCCTGTTCCTGCGAAACATCTCGGCCACCGTGATCCCGAGTCTGGCGTTGCCGATGTCGATCATCGGGACGTTCTCGGTGATGTACTTGTTGCACTACAGCCTCGACAACCTTTCGCTGATGGCGCTCACGCTGGCCGTCGGGTTCGTCGTGGACGATGCGATCGTCATGCTCGAGAACATCGTTAGGCACCTGGAGATGGGGAAGCCGAGGATGGAGGCGGCCATTGATGGAGCGGCCGAGGTGGGCTTTACCATCCTCTCGATGACCCTGTCACTGGCGGCGGTTTTCATTCCGTTTCTGTTCATGGGCGGCATCATCGGCAAACTGTTCCACGAGTTCGCGGTGACGATCGGCGTCGCGATTCTCGTGTCCGGCTTCGTTTCGTTGACGCTGACGCCGATGTTGTCGAGCCGATTCCTGCGCTCCGAGCACCAGCGCGAGCACGGGCGCATGTATCAGGCGTCGGAGCGCTTCTACGAGCGCACGTTGGGCGTGTACGAGCGCAGCTTGGGATGGGTGATGGCGCGCCGGCCGGCGACGCTCGTCTTCTCCCTCGTGATTCTCGTCGCAACGGCTTGGCTCTTCTGGTCGACGCCGAAGGGACTTTTCCCGACCGACGACACCGGCCAATTGCTCGCGACCACCGAGGCAGCGGAGGGCGTGTCGTACGACGCGCTCGTCGAGCAGGAGCGTAACGTCGCGGCGGTCGTGGCGCGCGATCCCGACGTCCGATCGGTGACGTCGTCCGTCGGGACGACGGCGGCGGCGAATCAGGGCCAGCTCACGATCGATCTCAAGCCGATCGACCAGCGCAAACGCAGCGCGGACGAGATCGCGCGCGACCTGACGAAGGCCGTCCAAGGAGTGCCCGACATCGCCGTATTCATTCAGAATCCGCCGGCGATCTCGATCGGCGGCCTCGCGTCGAAGAGCCTGTACCAGTACACGCTCCAGAGTGGAGACATCAACACCCTCGACACCGCGGCGCGAGAGCTGGAATCGCGACTCCGACAGCAACCGGCGCTCACCGATGTCACGAGCGACCTGTTGATCGAGAATCCGCAGGTCACCGTCGCGATCGACCGCGAGACGGCGGGGCAGCTCGGCGTGTCGGCGATGGAAATCGAGAATACGCTCTACGACGCCTTCGGACAGCGGCAAGTCTCGACCATCTATACATCGACGAACGAATACTGGGTCGTGATGGAGCTCCTGCCGCAGTATCAGAGCGATATTCCTTCGTTAGGCAAGCTGTGGGTTCGCTCCAACCGCGGGCCACTGGTGCCGCTGAGCACGGTCGCAAAGTTCGTGAACAGCGTCGGCCCGGTGACGGTGAACCACTCCGGCCAGCTGCCCTCGGTGACGATCTCGTTCAACCTCGCGAACGGCGTCTCGTTGGGCACCGGACTCCAGACCGTCCAGCGGGAGGCCGCGCAAGTGCTCCCCGGGACCGTCGCCGCGGGATTCTCGGGATTGGCCGAGGCGTTCGTGACGACGCAGCAGGGGCTCATCATGCTGATGGTCCTCGCCGTGTTCGTGATCTATGTGATTCTCGGCGTGCTCTACGAGAGCTTCATACACCCGATAACCATCCTCTCGGGACTGCCCTTCGCCGCCTTTGGCGCTCTCGTGACGCTGCTGTTGTGCCGGCTCGATCTCGACATCTACGGATTCGTCGGCATCATCATGTTGATCGGTATCGTCGAGAAGAACGCGATCATGATGATCGACTTCGCGATCGAGGCGCAGCGGGCCGGCGATCGGTCGCCGTCGGCGGCGATCCTCGAGGCGGCGAGCGTGCGCTTCCGGCCGATCATGATGACGACGATGGCGGCACTGATGGGCGCGATCCCGATCGCGATCGGTTGGGGCGCGGGCGCGTCGACGCGACGGCCGTTAGGCGTGGCGGTGGTCGGCGGCCTGGCATTCTCGCAACTCGTCACGCTCTACGTGACGCCGGTGTTCTACACGTACCTCGACGAGCTGCAGCAGCGCTTCTCTCGAACGAGGGCGGCGAGCCGCGCGGTACCGGCGGCTGCGCCCGAGTCGGTGACCGCGTAACTTTGTCATCCCGAGCGCAGCGAGGGATCTGCTTTTTTCGCGCCCTTTTGCAAAAGCGGGTCCCTCGTTGCTGCGCTTCTCGGGATGACAGGTGAGCTGCATCTCGACGCCGCCTTCCTGACGGCGCCAAATTGAGATCGTGAGCAATTTCGGCCTGTCCGCCCTCGGCGATCGCGCGCTTCTCGTCCGTCTCGGCGATGCGATCGACGAGGAGACGCATCGCCTCGTTCGCGCCGTCGCCGCGCGACTCGCGGAGCATCCGGTCGAGGGCACGATCGAGATCGTCCCGGCCTTCGCGAGCGTCGCCGTGCACTATGATCCCAACCGCGCGCCTAACGGCGGCCCCCAGGCGTCGCCGTACGCGCGCTTCGCGGCGGCGATCGAGACAGCCCTCAGCAATCTCGCCGTCGAAACCGTGGCAGCACCGCGCACGGTGGAGATTCCCGTCTGTTACGGCGGTGACTAC
>DATEHJ010000043.1:0-8841 GCA_035279645.1 Gemmatimonadaceae bacterium | reverse complement strand
GTGGGTGACGCTGGCCGAGCTGCGGAACTATCGCCTTCGCCGCCGTGGCGTCGAGGAGGTCATCCGCTACGTAATGACGGGCGGAGCCGCCTTCCCCCTCGGGGTTCTCCAGGAGGAGGGGCTGCCCTATCCGCGCGGGGCGGGTGATCGGACGCCACACCAGTCCCTTGGCACGCTCGGCCGGATCAGCCGGTCGTTGCGCGCGCTCACCGGACAGAGCAAGCGCTGACGCGTTAGCGTTCACTCATCACGCGAATGCGTCCGGTACCGGTGCGACGCCCAAATTTTGAGCGAAGATTAGAGCGCCTTAATCTTCGTGGTCCGCTGGCGGGATTGGCTGGGCGACTTCATAATATCGGCCGCCGCATCGCTATCTGTTCATCGGCTCGGGAGGAACGTTGCGCCCGTTGCTACGCAGTCGCGAAAGGGGAATACTCCGCGCCGATTTGACGTCAGGCGCGCGGATCGCGAACGCGCGCGGCATCCCGCGCTCGCATGGATTTCTCGCTTTCACGCGCCACGATCGGCAATTGTTGCTGGTGACCGCGCACTATGGGCTGTTCGGCGGCGGCGCTCGCGAGGATGAGGCAGCCTGGCTCGTCGACGACACGCCCGACGGACCACGGTTCGAGTTGCCGGAGCCTAACGGCAACGAATATGCGGTTCGGGGGGACGACTAGATGGGCAAGTACGAGGAGCTCGTCGCCGCCGAGAACGCAGTCTTCAAACAGCTCGCCGAAGGCGCGGAAGCCCGGCTACGCGAAATTCCCGGCGTCTTTCACGTGAGCGCGGGCATGAAGGAGATTGGCGGAAGGGTCACGCGCGAGATGTGTATCCGCATTTACGTGCGCGAGAAGCGGCCTCTCGAATCCATACCGCCACGCGAGCGCATTCCGAAGAAAATCGATGGTGTGCCGACCGACGTGCTTGTGCCCAAGACCTATCAGAGGCTCCAGGACTTTTCGAAGCATCGACCGGTGAAGGGGGGAATCGCGATCTCGAACAGAGTTCCTACCCCTGAATGGATCCTGCTCCCGCCTCCCCCGAAACTGGTGTGGGGAAACCCCATCGGAACCTTTGGCTGTACCGCGACACGGCGAACCAATAAGAAGCCAGTGCTGCTCAGCAACGCGCACGTTCTCCTGGCGGGTAAGGCCGAGAAGGGCGCCTACATCTTCCAGCCTGGAGCTGCCGACGTGCATCTGGGCGATCCCGTACCGGTTCCGAAGAACAAGGAGATGATCGCGACGGTCGTCGACTCGAAGTTCGACGTGAACGTGGACTGCGCGATCGCCGAGTTGGACGTCTCATCGTGCTGCCGCTGCTGCTGCGGCATCGACTTTCACGACGAGATCAATGGCCTGAAGGGCGACGATGGCCGTCCGCCATCCGACAAGATCGTCGACATGCGTCCGCCTGTGTCGGGCTTGAACGTGTTCAAGGTCGGCGTGAATGGCCGAACGGAGGGGATAATCTCCGATAAACACCATCCTTTGCACCAGTTCCCCGGAGACTACGGCTTTCCGACGCTGGATCTCGTGGATCAGATATCAATCGGGAGTACGGTTGACTTCGGCCGGTTCTCGGCGCCCGGCGATTCAGGCGCAGCAGTGATCGACGAGCAGGGATGGATCGTGGGGCTCCTTTTCGGCTCGGACAAGCACCCCGATAATCCGATGAACCCCTTTTCGTACGCCAACCACATCGAGAAGGTGTGTGACGCGCTCCAGATCGACATCAACGTAACGAATCCCCATCACACCGCTGGCAAGCCAATCGCAGTGCCGGCGTTCGACGTCCTCGGGGAGATGGACGCGGAAGGCTACGTTGCGGCGCGCGAGCGGGTACTCGCGCATCCCATGGCCCAGCACATTCTCGCCGATCCGGCCGGCGCTTGGCTTTTCGCCCTCGGAGAGACGTATCGCGCGGAAGTCGTGCGACTGGTGACCGCGCACCGCCCCGTCACCGTCGCGTGGCATCGCGCGGGGGGGCCAGCGCTGTTCGCCAAGGGACTCGAGGCGTTTCGCGCCGGTCGCGATACACTGCCGGTGCCGGCGCACGGTGAGACGCTCGACGGCGCGCTCGCGAAAGTAGGAAATGCACTTGCCGCGCACGGAAGCGCTTCATTGCGTGACGCCATCGCGACCCATCGCGAGGAGCTGCTTGGGGCAGTACGCGACAGCAGGACGGTGGATGATGTGCTCAAGAAGCTGGCGTCCGTCGCCATCGTCGACGCCTAACGCGTGCAGCGATGAGCGAACGCCCGTCCGCCCAATCCGGAGCCGGTGGCCCGATCAAGGACAACGATCACATTCGATCGAACCCCGACGCGTTCCAGGCGGCCTACGCCCGCGCGCGGCAGCAACTGGGGAAAATCAAAGGTGTGATCGGGGTGGGCTACGGCCTCAAGGCGACGGGGCCGCGCTTCACGCAGGACGTGGCCATCCTCGTCTACGTGCTCCAGAAGAAACCTAACGATGAGGTGCCGGCCGATCAGCGCATACCTCCGTTATTCGAGGGATATCGGACAGATATCCGGATCTTCACGTCCGCCAAGGCGACGCTCAAGTGCGACGACGACACGCCGTACCCTGACATTCACGGCGGAGTCCAGATCGAGGCGTGGGGACAGGACACGCCGAAACTCCTCGTGACCAATGGCACGATGGCCTGCATCGCGCGGAAACGCGGCTCGGCAGCTCCCGACAACGTGTACCTGCTCACCTGCCAGCACGTCCTGCTCGACAAGGACATCAAGACGAAGCCTAACGACGGCGTCTATCATCCCTACAAGCCGCGCACGATCGCAGGCCATCCCGAGCTCGCCCACGGCACGCTGTTGGGAAGGATCGACGAGGACGACACCTTCAAGGGCCATGTGGACCAGGACGGCTATCAGGTCGACCCACTGGCCCAACTCGCCGACCCCACCCCGCCGATCCTCCTCGAAGAGTTACCGGCGACCTTCGATGGAATCTTCGTCGACGCTGCCGTCGTTCACCTCGACCTCGGGAGCTATTGCTGGGGCGCCAAATGCCCGACGGGTGATAACAACCTGGTCTGGAGCCCGCTGATCCCCGGCATCAATCCGACGGGGCCAATGCCGGGCGGACTTCCGGAGTCCCAACGCGACAGCGTCACCGACGTTCGAGACATTCGCGGAGACCAGTCTGCCGTCGGCGAGAAGGTGTTCAAGGTCGGGCGCTCCACGGCATGGACCGCGGGCATCATCACGGGCGTCAACGTGCCGGGGCATCAGGTTCTCACGATCAGCCTCAACAATCCTCCGGAGCACATCGTCGAAGAGATTCGATACAACATCATCGAGATCATCCTCGATCCGGCAACGCCCAATCAGCAGAACTGCCACAACCAAAACGCCTTCAGCGACAACGGCGATTCTGGCGCTCTCGTGGTCGATGATCAAAACAGAGCGATCGGATTGCTCTGCGCAGGCGGCGGCGAGCCCGACCCGCAGACGGGGGCGATAAAGAGCACTGCCTGTTTCATCACGCCCGCGTTGGATGCGGTGGAGGTGTACGTCGAGACGACGACTGGTACGTCGCACGGAGCGAAGAACGCGACGGATGGCAGCGGAGCCGGACCTCAGACGGCTTTCGACCAGCCTGCCGCGTCCACACCGGGCGTCATCCTGGTCTCGTACGTTCGCACCCCAAAACGCCGCCCCCCTCCCGTTGGGCCTGCACCCGCAATCGACCTTACCGAGGCAC
This sequence comes from Gemmatimonadaceae bacterium, assembly GCA_035279645.1. Lineage (GTDB taxonomy): Bacteria > Gemmatimonadota > Gemmatimonadetes > Gemmatimonadales > Gemmatimonadaceae > AG2. The sequence continues at coordinate 5,110 of DATEHJ010000043.1, read as the reverse complement.
AGCGCGCGCACGTCCTCGCGGTGCGCGACGAGATGCTCGCGACGCCGCGCGCCGCCGAGTTGTACGCTTCCGTCGTCGAGCTGCGCCGCGAGATCGCCTATCTCGTTCGCTCCTGTCGTCCCGTCACTGTCACCTGGCACCGCAACCGCGGACCAGCCTTTCTCGCGCATCTGATCAACTACCTTCGCGGAGACGCCGAGTCGATTCCGACGAAGATCGGCGATATCTCACGTGCGGAGCTGCTGACGAACATCTGCCACGTCCTGGCGAAACACGGAAGCAATCCGCTGCGCCAAGCCATCGAGCAACATCGATCCGATCTCGCTGCTGTCGCGACCGGAACGACACTCCACGAGATCATCGGCGCCCTGAGTGCGCACGAAGACACCGGAGTCATCGCGTGAGCTCCACGACGGCGCAGGACACGCTCAGCCGCGTCGCGATCGAGCTCGCCACCATCGTCGAGCCGCTGCGTACCGGCGTCGTCCCGCCGAATACCGTCGGGTTCTTCGCGCAGTTAGGCATCACGATCACCGACGCCGAGGCGACGGCGCTCGGTACGCCGCTCAACACCATCGCGACCAAGACCGGGGCGCTCGTCGATCTGATCCCCGACCTCGTCACCGCCCTCGAAGCCGAAGACTGGGGAACGGTCGCATCCGATGGACTCGAGGCCACCGTCGACGTCGCGGAGATCATCGCCGCCTTCGACGACCTGGCAACGGCCGCGCAGGGACTCGCGCTGCCTGACGCGGCGCAGCTCGCCGAGCGCATCGTCAACTACCTCCTCGGCAAATACCTCGACGCCATCCAGGGGTTGAACGACGTCCTCGAGTTCCTCGGCTTCCTCGACCGCCAGGACTTCAACCTCGACTCGACCGATCCGGCGAATCCGCCGTACACGATTTACAGCTACGACTTCGACGTCATCGGCGAGTGGCTTAGCGACCCCGCGGCCAAGGCGCAGGCGACGTATGGCTGGGGCCCGGGCTTCGACGGCCAATTGTTGTTTCCTAAACTCGAGAAGCTCCTCGCCTTCGCCGGCATTCCCGTCATCTACGACGACACGGTCACGCCGCGGACGCTCGACGTCGTTGTGATCGAGATGAAGCCGACGACGAGCGGCGTGCCCGGGCTCGCGATCGGATTGAAATCCGATATCGGCAGCGGCCCGATCAGCACGCCGTTAGGTCAGGACGCGACGCTCGAATTCGACGTCGAGTTCGACATCCCGACCGGCATGCAGCTCGTCATCGGCACCGACGGGTCTCTGACATTTACTCCGCCCTCGGTCTCGACGGTCAGCGGCGCCTTCAGCATCAAGCTCATTCTCAAGCGCAACCCACCGGAACCGTTCATCCTCTTCGGCGTCGGCGGCGGGAGCCGTATCGAGTTCGGCGACTTCACCCTCGCCATGCTCGCCCACCTAACGATGAGCGGCAGCTCGGCGACGGGCGATCTCGATGTCAGCGGCACGCTCAACGACGGAAAAGTGGTCATCGACGCGACCAAGGGCGACGGATTTCTGAGCAAGATCCTTCCCGGCACGCGCATCGAAGCGGACTTCAATGTCATCGTAGGGATTTCTACAGAGCGTGGGTTCTACTTCAGCGGCAGTTCTGCGCTCGCGGTCCGCCTGCCCGTCCACATCGAGATCGGGCCGATCTCCATCGTCGGGCTCACCCTCACCGGCGGCCTGCAGAACGGACAGATCCCCGCGAGCGTCGGCGCCGACATCCAGGCCAAGCTCGGGCCGATCCAGGCGGTGGTCCAGAACATGGGCGTCACCGCCACCATCTCCTTCCCACCGCACAACTCCGGCAACCTCGGCGCGGCGCAGCTCGACATCGGCTTCAAGCCGCCTAACGGCGTGGGCCTGAGCGTGCAGGCAGGACCGATCACCGGCGGCGGCTTCCTTTCCTTCGACGACATCAAGGGCGAGTACATCGGCGCGCTCGAGCTCTCCTTCAAGGGCCTCTTCGCGCTGAAAGCCATCGGCATCATCAACACGAAGATGCCTGACGGCACGCCGGGCTTCGCCCTGCTGCTGCTCGTCACCGCCGAGTTCACGCCGATCCAGCTCGGGTACGGTTTCGTCCTGATCGGCGTCGGCGGGCTGCTCGGGCTCAATCGGTCGCTCGACGCGGAGGCGTTGCGGTTAGGCGTGCGCACCGGCGGCGTGAGCAGCGTGTTGTTCCCGCCCGACGTCATCGGGAACATCGTGCAGATCGTCAGCGATCTCAAAGCGTTCTTCCCGATCGTCCAGGGTCACTTCGTCGTCGCGCCGATGGGAAAGCTGGGCTGGGGAACGCCGGCGCTGATCACGCTCGAGCTGGGCATCATTCTCGACATCCCCGCGCCGCAGCTCACGATCATCGGCGTCCTGCGCTGCATTCTTCCGCGCGAGGAAGCGCCGATTCTCAAGCTGCAGGTGAATTTCGCGGGCGGGATCGACTTCGCGCAGGGGCTGATCTGGTTCGACGCGTCCCTATTCGACTCCACTCTGGTCGTCTTCACGCTCAGCGGCGACATGGCGCTCCGCATCGGCTGGGGCGCGCAGAAGATCTTCGTCATCAGCGTCGGCGGCTTCCATCCCAACTTCCACGAGGTGCCGTCGGACCTCACCGGGATGAAGCGGATGACGATCGCGCTGCTCTCCGGCGACAATCCGCGCATAACGGCGCAGACGTACTTCGCGGTCACATCGAACACCGTGCAGTCGGGCGCGCGCGTCGAGCTCTATGCCGCCGCCGGCAGCTTCAACATCTACGGCTACCTGGGCTACGATCTGCTCGTACAGTTGCTCCCGTTTCACTTCGTAGCTGACATCCAAGCGGGGCTGGCGCTGCGGAAAGGAACCGACGTCATCGCCGGCGTCAGTGTCTCGTGCGAGCTGTCCGGTCCCACCCCGTGGCACGCGAAGGGTGAGGCGAGTCTCGACCTCTGGCTCTTCAGCATCAGCGTCGGCTTCGACGAGACGTGGGGCGATCCGCTTCTCGCGATCGCCGAAGAGCTGGTGGACGTGCTCGGTCTTCTTGTTGACGCCGTCAACGACGGACGCAATTGGACCGCCGAATTGCCCCCGAACGCGCAGCAAACCGTGTCGCTGCGCCAGGTGACTCCACCGCAGGATTCGCTGCTGCTGCACCCCTTCGGTGTGCTCGTCGTGAGCCAGAAGATCACGCCCCTGGCGATGGCGATCGACAAGTTCGGCACGCAGAAGCCGACTGGCGACACGACGTTCGCGATCACCTGGACCGGCGGGAGTGCGGACACGGCACGCGAGGAGTTCGCGATCGCGAACTTCGTGACGATGTCCGACAGCGAGAAGCTCGCGCGGAAGTCGTTCGAGCAGATGCCGAGCGGTCTGCGCTTCACGAGCGGCGACACCGCCGCCACGGGTGTGTCGACGGACAAGGACGTCACCTACGAGATGAGCTACGTGAATCGCAAGGTGACCAAGCCCGCTGGCAAAGTCGGGATTCTCAAGTCGTTGTTCGATCAGTTGAGTCAGGGGGGCGCGATCGCGAGCAACCCGCTTTCTGTCTCGGCGCGCAAGGCGGGGGGCAACGGGCCGGCGGCAATCGATGTCGCCGAGGGCGGATATCAGGTTGTAAATGTCTCGGATCTCTCGCCGGCGGCGCCTAACGCGACAGCGAGCACGCAGGCCGAAGCGTACGCGATTCACGACGCGCTGGTGCGCGGCAATCCGTCACTCGCCGGAAACATCCAGGTGATGGCGGCGCACGAGCTGGCAAGCGCCGCATGAGCATCACGGTCGGCAAGTACACGTTCAGCGCTTGGCTCCGGCGCGGCATCGGTCGCTCGATCAACGAGACCGACACCCTCGGCGCGAGCGACGGCACGGTGAAGGAGCGATCGACGGTGCCGGTGGACGTCGCCGTCAACACGCAGCCGGTGCACAAGGACTTCGCGCTTCTCGCGCCCGGGGACGTCCTCGGCATCAACAAGGACGCCATCGTGCGCACGGAGCCGCACGATTGGGTCACCGATTTCGAGCCGAATTATCTGCCCTTCATCGAGTTCTACGACGAGGACCTTCTCTGGCGCTTCACGCCGGCGCGCGCCGCGGGAGATCGGCTGCGGCCGTGGCTTGCCCTCGCCGTCCTCGAAGAGGAGACGGCGGATCAGCCGGGAGAATTCACGCGCAACGACCAGCGCCTGCCCCAGCCATCGATCACCGTGCAATCGACGGCGGCGCTGCCGCCATTCACACAGACTTGGGCCTGGGCGCACGTTCACACGAACGACTCGTTCCCGCAGGAGACGGACTTCGAGAAGTTTCTCGAGTCGCTCGAGACGCCCGATAATCCGAATGCCGATCGGATCATCTCGCGCCTAACGAGCCCCCGACACCTCAAGCCGAATACGCCGTACGGCGCGTTCGTCGTGCCGGCTTTCGAGACGGGGCGGCTCGCCGGACTCGGGCAGGATCCCAAGGACGTGAGTGCGCAGAAGCCCGCGTGGACCGACGCTGCCGGGCCGCTCGAGTTGCCGGTGTTCTATTCGTGGCGCTTCCGCACGGGAGAGAACGAGGATTTCGAGTCGATGGTGAAGCGGCTCGAGCCGCGCCCCGCCGATTCTCGCGTCGGCATTCGCGACATGGACGGCGAGCTGCCTGGGTGGGGTCTAACGGTTGGCACCGATATCGGGCAGATCCTGCCCGCCGATGAGAAGCAGACCGTCGTCGGCCTCGAGGGCGCGCTCAAGGCGCCAACGACCCAAGCACGGCCGCTCGCCATCGACGTGACGCGTCCTTTCTTCGGGCAGCTCGCCGAGGTGCTGAACGTCCCCGAAGAGCGTCGCACCAATCCCGCGACCGACGATCTCCCCGTGGTCGAGCCGCCGATCTACGGCGAGTATCACGCGCAGCAGCACACGATCGACCCGTCGCACGACGGATGGGTCGACGACCTCAATCGCGATCCCCGCAATCGCGTCCCCGCCGGCTTCGGCGTCAGCGTCGTTCGCGAGAATCAGGAGGGCTACGTCGCCCGCGCGTGGGCCCAGGTGCAGAAGGTGCTCGAGGCCAATCGGCTGATCCGTCTCGCCGCCTACGCGATGCGCGCGAGCGAGGCGGTGTATGTCA
>DATEHJ010000042.1:0-4607 GCA_035279645.1 Gemmatimonadaceae bacterium | reverse complement strand
CGCCAACTGCCGTAGGTAACGAGCGCCCAGGCTTACCGGCGCCGCTAGGACAATCTTTGCGCGAAATTGATCGCTCGTTGGGCTGCCAGCGGCGCACTATTCCTGACGGCCGTCGTCGCGCATCGATTCGCGCCGTTCCTTCGCCGCGCCGATCTTTTCGCACCTGTCACTAGTCGGCACACTGTGAGCTCGAACGACCTCCCGGGAGCGCGCGATGCCGAACGTCCCTCTACAGCGGATTGAAGCCGACGGCTTGCTCCAACTGCTGCCGCATCGGTTCCCCTTTCTGCTCGTCGACCGCATTGTCGAGATGGAACCGGGCGTTCGGATCAGCGGCTTGAAGAACGTGACCATCGATGAGCCGTTCTTCGGCACGCAGGCTGGCCCGAAAGCGATCATGCCTGGCCTCCTCATCATCGAGGCGATGGCGCAAACAGGCGCCGTGCTCCTGATGGTCGAGCACGAGGCCGAACGGAAACTCGTCTACTTCGCTTCGATGAATCACGTCGTCTGGCACGGCGAAGTGCGTCCGGGCGATCAACTGCGACTCGACATCACGGTGACGCGGGCGCGGGGGCGCATGTCGATGGTGCACGGCATCGCGTGGGTGGGAGATCTCTCCGTCTGTGAGGCCGATTTCGCTGCCGTGGTCGTGGACAAGGAATCCGCATCGGGGACGTCGAGGTAACGCGACGCGGCGACACACCTGCCTTCGCTCGATGCCGAGTGACGCACCGTAAAAGAAACAGCCCCGTGGGAGAGAGTTCCACGGGGCTGTTTCCACTCTACGCTCAACGCATTACGCTCTGCGCTTACGGGACGTAGCAGCTTGGTTCGCCGTCGCCCGCCGTCGTGATGATCGGGTTGGTCGTGTTGACGCCGATACCGCACGTCGCACCAGCCAGCTGGCTGTGCGTCACGGTCGCGCGCCAGAACCCAGCGCCCGTCGTCACCGCCGGCACGCCGACGCCGGACGAGTTCTTGAAGCTGTTGCGGGTCACGAGGTTCGTGCCGGTCGTGTAGTAGGTCGAGTCGGAGAAGAACGCTTCCTCAGCCGTCACGAGGTTGCGGAGGTCCGACTTCATCGCCGTCACGTACGCCTTGTTCTTGGTGTTGGCGAATTTCGGGATCGCGATCGCGGCCAAGATGCCGATGATGACGACCACGATGAGAAGCTCGATGAGTGTAAAACCCTTGCGGACTGCGGGGGCGCTGCGCATGAGAATATCCTAATTGTGAGGATGCTACGTCAGGTGGGATTCACGCACGCTCCGGCATCGGATACAGTGCGTGAACTGCATCACTGAAGAGCAATATCCAAGCTATCGGGGACCATATGTTTAAACGCTGTGCTGGTAAAGACTTGCCCATTGCACTGCTCCCATCAATCCTCAACCGTTATGCGATACGCACGACGTCTGGCGAAGTGCGGCATCCCCTCGTTTGGCGCCCGCTAGCCGCTCAACGCAGATGCGGCGTGAAGTCACATGACACCGGGCGATCCGTTGACGCGCTGCACGCTTGCGCTCGCGTTATCGCGTCTTCGATCGTTCTGAAGCCGATGGTCGGACTCGGCACTTCGACGTGCGCCCAATCCCACGTCCGGTCGGGCGCACCAAGGATGCGAAACTCATCGGCCTTGTACGTCGTCACCCATTTCCGAAACGCGATCCAACGTGCTCTCGTCGCAGCCCGCCTGAGGTTCCCGTCTCCGATAACGACGTCGATCGCTCGGCCATACGAGTGGAGCGAGGTGAGTGTGTGCGTGTGCCCGCGACTCACCGCCATCAGGTACGCCTCGCGTTCCGGCGAGCGATAAGTTTCCTTGACGTGCAACACGAATCCCGCGCGCTGCGCGTCGGCGAGCATCTGCTCGACATCGGCGCGGATAGCTGGATCGAGGTCGGCAGTCGACGAGCTCGTGATCCGCGCGGCCGTGGGGAAGTCCCGGGCACGCATGCTGTGAGTGCGCCGTTCGAGCTGTTCCCATGATTCGCCCGGACGTCGCACCGATACCAAGCCGACACGATAGGAGTTGACGTAGCATGTGGCGCACCGCTTCGCCTCGGTGTCGTACTTGAGCAAACCATCCTCAGACGAATCGGAGACGTAGAGCCGATTCGGATTCTCGACACCGTAGACTCGTCGCAAGAGTGCACGCTCGGCGACAGAGAATTCGCGATTCGCATAGTGCGGAATGCCCTCCGGACCGTGCCCTGTGTATGGAGGCCACTCGCTGTCCTCCGGTGCAAAGGGGAGCGCACCCGCGATGGTGGCGGCAGTGTCGCCCAGCCGGTCGCTGTCGCTCGGTGGGCGCCTGGCGACGGACGAGCGGCAGCATGCCAGCAACAGCGCTGTCGTTAGGCACCACACACCGGGGCTTCGGTACGCCGCTTCGGTCACAAGCGCTTCAGGAGGCGAGCACCCCGTAAAAGCGCGCCATCCAGTACGGCAGGATGAAGTCGATCCCGGCCGTCTCCACGGTTCCCTCACCGCCGCCGTACAGAAGCAGTGGGCTCCGCTGCCAAAGGAAATCGGTGTTCGGTCGCTGCTCCGCTGGGATCGGCGAGCACGCCCGATTCTCGCCGCACGCGGGGTACTGGTTTCGTAAGTCCACGTAGTAGTCGCGTCGCGCGCGTTCGAGCCAGCGATCGAGGTAGTCGATGGTCGCGGCATCGCGCTCGACGGATGGCCCCGTGAGGGCGCGATCGACCATGTCGAAATGCGCATTCTCGTGCGTGGCGGTGCACCCGCGCAGTGTCTCGTATGCGTTGACGTACAGGGCTCGCGTCGCGATGTCGTCGGTCTCGAGACGCACCAGATCGTACAGGTTCGCGTAGTCGAGATTGAACTTGTAGTAGCTGCCGTACGTATCCTGGCACTCTGCCTGTATCGGGAGCGACACCGTCGCCGCCATTCCGCCCCGCTCGGCGGCATACAGCGCCGCGAAAGCGACGGGGTTTACATGGCGGCCAACTTGTAGAAAGCTCAACTGGATCTCCGGCCGTTGGAGGAACGTCGTGCTCACTTTCCCGTCAGGCATCACGACGTTCCAGCCATGTGATATCAGGAAAGTCAGTAGCCGCGTCACCGTTCGCCTAACGACTGCACGCACCGCGCGGTCCGGGACGAGATCGTACGTGACGGCCAGCCCGAACATGACTCCCGTGTACTGGTCGCGCGACGTATTACCTATCCAATAGTAGCTCTGGCCCCTGATCGATCCGGTGTAGAGATCTCCCGGACCTGCATCGCCTGTGATGGACGGAGCAAAGACGGCACTCGTCGGGACGAGCACGCGCGCGAGGACGTCGGTGCCGGTAACGTCGATCAACGACTGGACAGCGTTGACCTCGGCGCGTACGCTCGCGAGCGCGACTCGGGAATGAGTGACGGCATAGCGGAAGGCTTCGGCCGCGAGGTAGTGACCCGTCCAGATCGCCGAATCGCCGGCGCGCGCGTACCCGACAAGCTGGGTAAAACCCGTTATGCTGGAGTCCGCCGACGCGAATCGAGGATCGACGACGGTGCCATATGGGACATGGAGCCGCCGGATGCGGGCAGAGATCGCTACGGCGTCGGCGGCGGTTGGTGTGGTCGCGGCCGCGACAAGGCGATCGCGGGGCAAGCTCGAGCGTGGCGCGCGCGCGACCGGTGCATCGAGCTCCGAGCACGCGCTGCCGGCGAGCAGCACGGCCAGCGCGGCGATGCGGTGAAAATGGGAGAGTCGCTGCGGCAACTCACGGTCCATCATGATCGGCCTGCATCTGCGTCTGGAGGGCTCGCGTCAGCGCGCACGAACGATGCCGTTCGTGGCTGATGTCATCGTCGTGTAAGCTGCCTGGCGTAGGATTATCGACGATGCCGTTCACGACGCTGCGACTCCTCACGACGCTCGTGCTGCTCCTCGGCGGCATGAGTGTCCGAGGTCTTGTTGCCCAACAGCCATTGGAGACCGAGACAGCGCGGCTGCCGCGCCGTGGCGGACTCCTCGTCAGCGGCACCTATGAATTTCAAGCGTCGCCGCAGGGCACCGAGCACGCTGTGCCGGTCGCGCTGGAGTATGGAATTGCTAATCGCCTGGCGCTGCTCGTGGAGCCAGTGCTGGTGACGATGATCCGCCCGGAAGCGCCGCCTAACGCGACTGGGGTCGGCGATCTCGAGGTGACGCTGCAGTATCTCGCGCGTGGGGAAGGGCGGCTCATGCCCGCGCTTGCATTGGCGGCGGAGGAAAAACTTCCGACCGCGACCAATCGGCAGATCGGTACGGGGCGAGCCGACTTCACACCATATCTCATCGCGAGTAAGCACATCGGCCGCAATGAAGTGCATGCCAATGTCGGCTACTCGTTCATGGGGAAGCCAGCCGGGCTTTCCGTTCAGAATACCATCAACCTCGCGCTCGCCATCGAGAGGCAAATGACGCCGCGATTGGGTGTCGTCGCGGAAGTGTTGTCCACGAGTGCCGCCGCCGGCGCCGACGGTGGCGAGTCCAGCGTCAACGCGCCCGAGATTGCCGGCGCCGAACAGGTGGCGATGGTGGGTATGCGCTACCGGCGCGGACCGAACATCTGGTACTCGATCGGCGTGACGTACGACAACACACA
>DATEHJ010000041.1:0-2110 GCA_035279645.1 Gemmatimonadaceae bacterium | reverse complement strand
CACGACGTGGCCGATGCCCATCGCGCCGGTGCGCACGAGGCGAACCCGCAACGACTCCCCTTCGACGAAGGGCATGGTGTAAAAAGGCAGCCCGTCCATCTCCCCGGCGCTGAGAATGGGAACGATGTGCGGGTGCTGCAGTCGCGCCGTGACCTGGATCTCGCGGCGGAATCGCTCGACGTTCACTCCGGCCGCGAGGTCGGGTGACAACACCTTGACCACCACGCGCCGGCCGAGTGCGCGCTCTTCGGCGACAAAGACGCGACTCATGCCGCCGCCGGCGAGCTCGCGCTCGACAGCGTAGGCACTGGTGAGAGCGGTCTGGAGGTGGTCGCGCAGCTCGGTCGTCACGATTCGAATGTGCTCCCTGAACGCCGATTTCGCGACTCCAGCGTTCCAGAGTAGTTAGCCGGTCGGCTGTTTATCTGCCGAACGCCTCGATAGAATTGGCGCACCCACACCCTCCGCAGATGCGCCTCACCGGATTCGCCCTCGCCACGCTCGCGCTCGTCGGCTCCGCCGCTTTCGCCCAGTCGCCGGCGACGCTCATCGTCAACGCCAAAGTCATCGACGGCACCGGCGCGCCGGCGCGCGATGTGGAAGTGCGGATCGTGAATGGCCGTATCGAGGCGATCGGGCACTGGACGCGCAATCCCAACGACCACGTCGTCGATGCGCACGGCTTGACGCTTGCGCCCGGCTTCGTCGACACACACAGCCATCATGATCGCGGCCTGTTCCAGCATCGCGACGCACTTGGGGCGGTGTCCCAGGGGATCACGACGATCGTCGTTGGGCAGGACGGCGAATCGCGCTTTCCCCTCGGCGAGTTCTTTTCGCGGCTCGATACCGAGCCGGCGGCGATCAACGTCGCGTCGTACGTCGGGCATGGCACGATTCGTGGCCGCGTCATGGGCGATGATTTTCAGCGCGTGGCGACCGATTCCGAGGTCGCGCGCATGCGGGAGCTCGTTCGAGAAGAGATGAGCGCCGGTGCATTGGGCCTCTCGACGGGGCTGGAGTACGATCCGGGCATCTACTCGGCGCGATCGGAGGTGTTAGAGCTTGCGAAAGTCGCGGGCGGGATGGGCGGACGCTACATCAGCCACATGCGCAGCGAGGACCGCAACTTCTGGCAGGCGTTGGACGAGTTGATCACGATCGGCCGCGTCGCGAAGATGCCGGTGCAGGTATCGCACATGAAGCTCGCGATGCGCGGACTGTGGGGAGAGGGCGATAGCCTCATCCGAACTCTCGATCGCGCGCGCGCCGAGGGCGTGCAGGTCACCGCCGACGTATATCCGTACACGATGTGGCAGTCGACGCTCACCGTGCTCTATCCGAAGCGCAACTTCAGCGATCGCGCCGAGACGGACTTTATTCTGAAGCAGGTCGCGGCTCCCGAGGATCTCGTCCTCGGTGACTTTGCGCTCGACACGACCTATGTCGGCAAAGACATCGGCCAGATCGCCGCACTGCGCCACTCGGACCCGGCGACAACCCTCATGGCGCTCATCGCCGAGTCGCAAGCGCAGCAGGCGGAAGAAAGCGTCGTCGCGCGCGGCATGGACGAGCGCGACATCGCGTCGATCATGCGCTGGAAGTTCACCGATTTCTGCAGCGACGGCGCGCTCGACGGCGCGCATCCGCGTGGATTCGGGTCGTTCCCGCGCGTGCTCGGCCACTACGTGCGGGAATTGAAGGTGCTGGCGCTCGAGGACGCGGTGCGCAAGATGACGAGCCTCGCCGCATCGAACGTCGGGATCACGGATCGCGGGATCATCCGCCCTGGGCTCGCGGCCGATCTCGTCCTGTTCGACCCCGCGACTGTCGCCGATCGCGCGACGATCAAGAATCCACACGCGATGTCCACCGGCATCAAGACAGTGTGGGTGAACGGGGAAGTGGTGTTCGAAGACGCCAAGACGACGGGCCACTATGCGGGGCGCGTGCTGCGTCGCGCCGGGGGTTCGAATGCGATCGACGATTTTGTACAAGGGGAGATGCAGCTGCAGCGGATTCCTGGCGTTGCAGTGGGGATCGTCAACAAGGGGAAGGTGACGACGCGTGGGTACGGCTTCGCGAACGTGGAGCTGATGGTGCCGGCCAC
>DATEHJ010000040.1:0-15160 GCA_035279645.1 Gemmatimonadaceae bacterium | reverse complement strand
GTGACGCGATAGCCGCGCGCGTCGGCGAGCTCGATGAGGCGCGTCGTCTGCCGCGTGCTTTTCGCGCGAATGCGCTCGATGCCGGCGCGGCGAACGATGCGCGGGCCCTCGGTCGCCGCGTAGAGGGCGGGGATCACCGGGGTTCCGCCCAGCCACCGGAACGCGTCGTCGGCGTACGTCATCGAGCCCTCGAAGGCGAATGGGCGCGCGTGCGCCTGCCACCCCGTGAGGGAGGGCGTGAGGCGATCACTGACGTGCGGGGCAACGTAGAGAAAGCAGCCGCCTGGACCGCCACAGAGCCATTTGAGGACGCCGCCGGTGAGAAAGTCGACGCCAAGTTGTCGCACGTCCACCGGCATAACGCCCACCGAGTGGAACGCGTCGAGGGACACAAGGGCGCCGACTTGGTGGGCGCGGCGGCACACCGCCTCCGCGTCCATAATGAAGGCCGATCGAAAGAGCACGTGCGAGATCGCGACGAGCCGTGTACGTTCGTCGATCGCCGCGAGCAGCCGCTCGACGTCGATGCTGATGCCGTCGTCGCTCGGCACGACGACGACGCGCGCGCCCAGTCGCGTCGCGAGAGCGTCGTACACGTAGCGCACCGACGGAAAATCGAGGTCGGTCATCACGATCGTGTCGCGCGGCGGTGTGTAATCGAGCGACGACAGCACCGTCGCCTGGCCGATGGTCACATTCGGCACCATCACGACTTCACCCGGGCCGGCGCCAAGGAGCGGCGCGATCTCGTTGCCGACGTCGAGCGGCTTCTGCCACCAGCCGTGCTCCCCGGCCCACGCGCGCACACCCAGCTCCGCCCACGCGTCCACGTATTCGGCGAGCCGGTCGGGGACGGCGCGCGGCATCGCACCTAACGAGTTCGAGACGAGGTAGGTCGTGCGCTCGAGAATCGGGAACTCGCCGCGAAACGCGAGCAGCGGATCGTGCATCAATCCCCGGCCGGCGCGACGACCGCCGCGGCCCGCTTCGAGCGCGTGAGCACGTACACCGACACCGCCGCCGCTGCCACGATGAGTAACGCGAGCCATTCGACCTGTTGGAGCATCGCGAGGAGGCCCGCGATCACCGCCAGCGCCAGCCAAGGAGCGACGCTCGCCCCCGGCACCCGAAAGGGAATCCCCCCGCTGCGCACGTCACGGCGGCGCAACTGCACGGTCGCGAGACAGCAGGCCGCGTACACGAGCAGCACCGATCCATTCGCGATGATCGCGAGGCGCTCGAAGCTTCCCGTCGCCGCCAGCACCGCGACCAACGCCACCTGAATCACGATCGCGACGTGCGGCGTACGAAAGCGAGGATGAACCGATGCGACGATGCGTGGCAAGAACCCATCGCGCGCGAACGCAAACAGCATTCGTGGCACCGCGAGCGTCATTCCACTCACGTAGCCGAACATGCTCACCGCCGATCCGATGAGGATCAGCTCTCGTCCCCACTGGCCCAATGCGGCACCACCCGCGTCCGCGACCGGGTTCTTCGTCGTCGCGAGGCTGGCTCCGAGCACGCCTTGGGAAACGAACTGCACGGCGATGTACAGAACGGCGATGCCGGCGATAGCCAGGAACACCGCCCTCGGGACCGTGCGAGCCGGGTCCTTCACCTCACCGCTCGGCACGAGGGCCGTCTCCACTCCAAGAAAAGCGAAAACCAGGACGGCAGCGCTTCGCGCAACGGCGCTCGGCGACGGAGCGTATTGCCAGACGAGATTCCCGCGACGAACCGCGAATGCGCCAAGGCAAACCAACAGAACGAGTGGCAGCAACTTGGCCACAGTCATCACCGCGTTGAACCGACTCGCGTTTCGCACGCCACGAACATTCAGAGTGGTGAGCGCAGTGAGAATTAGCAGCATCACGGCGACTCTCGCCGGTGTCGAATTCAAAAAAGGAAGCAAAGCAGCGAGGGCATCGGTGAAAAAGCTCGTGACCGCCGCAAGTGCCGCGGTGAGGCCGGCCCAGAGCAGCACGCCGCTCACGAAACCAATGAACGGCCCAAACGCAACTTCGACATATGCGTAAGGTCCACCGGTCAACGAGACACGACTGCCTGCCTCGGCGAAGCAAATCACGATGAGACCCATCGCGATGGCGCACACCACGTACGCAATGGGCGCGGCGGCACCGAGCGACCCGGCGACGCTCGACGGAAGGCGAAAGATTCCGCCGCCCACCGTGATGTTGACGATTGCCGCCGCGAGTCCCCAGACTCCGACCGCGCGAATCAACGCGCTGTCAGGCGAAAGCTCGCGCTCGTTTTGCCGGTCGTGGTCGCGCATCGCACTCAACTCTAGATCGCGCCGCGAGCGTGCGCCACCGGCTGCAACAAACGCGAATCACCCGTTGACGCCAGGTGCCCATGGGGCGTCATCTTTCTGGGCAGATTCGCGGAATGGCGCGGATCTTTCGCCGTTTCACGAGACCCCGAATTGGAGAAAGCGATGAACGTACGCTCTCGTGCTGCCCTCCTTACGTTGTCGGCATTCGTACTCGTCCTTCGCGCGCCCGCGAGCGGCGCACAGGCTATCACGGACTCATCCCTCGTGCCTCCCGCTATACCTGTTGCAAGCGTATCGGTCGAAGCGCAACACGTTGGTCCAACGCGTGCCGCATTGATGGTCGCGGCGCAACCGAGCGTGCCTGCACCAAGGCTCGCTCCGGCCGCCAGCGGCCCAGGGCTGAGTCAGCCCCAAGCGCTGATGATTGTCGGCGGTGCGGCCATCCTCGTTGGTGCGATCGTTGGCGATACGGCTGGCGATGTATTCATGGTGGGTGGTGCAGTCGTTGGGCTCTACGGATTGTATAAGTACTTGCAGTGATCGTGACCGAACGGATCGACCGAGCGTAATGAACCCGATGCCAAAGCAGACCAGCAGTAGCGGCAAGCGTATAGCGATTGTCCTTGGTGGCGGTGGAATGAAAGGCTTTGCGCACATCGGCGTTCTTCGCGCTCTGGAAGAGCGCGGCATAAAGCCGACCGTCTACGCGGGAACGAGCATCGGCGCGCTGATCGCCGCTGCCGCTGTCGGTCGGATGCCGGTGGAGGAAATGGCTCGGCGCGCGGAGAGTCTCCGCCGCCGTGACCTTTTCCGCATCAATCATTTTGGAATGCTCCTCGAGCGAATGCGATCGCCCGCGATCTACCTCGAGGAGCCGCTCCGTGATCTCTGTCGGAGCATCGTTCCGGCGCTGCGCTTCAGCGACCTCGGTTCGCAGTTGCTGGTGAACACGGTCGATATTACGCGCGGCACGCAGCTGGTGTGGGGCTTGCCGGGTTTGCGCGACGTGCCCGTTCAGGACGCGGTGTACGCCTCGTGCGCGCTCCCGGGATTTTTTCCGCCCGGCGAAGTCGGCGGCCGCCTGTGTGTCGACGGCGGCGTGATCGACAATCTTCCCGTGGGGCCGGCGTCGCTCGACGCCGACGCCGTCATCGCCGTCGACGTCGGAAGCTCCGAGCTCGCCCCAACGAACGACGTCGTGAACCAGGGCTTCGCGTCAATCTATATGCGAGCCGCAACGACGATGATGCACGCGCTGCAGCAGTATCCGCTCGTACACTGGGACGGACCCCCGATGTTGCTGATCCGACCGAAGCTCGGTCAGGATTGGCTGATGTTTGGCAACGCCTCATTGAGCATCGACGAGGGATACCGCAAGGCGTCGCTCGCGCTGCAGGATTTCGACGCGGTCCTCGAGCAGCCCGGCGGTGTCTATCCACGCCGTCGTGTCACAATCGCCGTGGATCAGGACAAGTGTATCGGCTGCGGGCTCTGCGTCGCCCTCGCGCCCACGGTGATGGGGTTGGACTCCTCCGGCAAAGCGTTCGCGCGCACGCGCACCGCTGACTGGTCGACGGCCGATGGGGACTTCGTCCATCACTGCCCGACCTGCGCAATCGATGTGCAGAAGATCGAGCGCCTAACGCCATCGTCGTCGGGTCCAGCTCAGCGCGGATCAACGGAAGCCGACGCAGCCTAAACCGACTGTCGTCCCGAGGAACGGAGCGACGCGGGATCTGCCTTTGACATACCCAGAAGCGCGAGGCGTTCATAGGCATCCACGGCAGCTCTGAGCTCGTTGATTCGTACGTGCTCATCATCGCGATGGGCGACGTGAATCGAGCCGGGCCCGAAGAGATGCGGGCGTCCCCAATTGCCCAGCTCGGGAATGTCGGTCGCGAATGCGGCGACGGACGTCGCGAATCCGGGAAAGACGCCGAGTCGAACGGGTGGAACCGTCGGGCCGCGCTCGATTGACGCACGTCCAGCCGCCCAACGTTCCATCGACCGCCACACCTCGTCCGGCGGCGTCACGAGGCGAATCATCAGCCGCGCTTCGGCCTCCGGCGCCATCACGTTGTCGGCCACGCCACCGGCGAGATGGCCGATGTTGATCGTCGTCTCGCCCAACAGCTCGTCGTGAGGCAGCGTGAGGTCGTCGAGCTCGGCGAGGAGATGCACGAGGTCGCGCGTCGCCGAATGTCCGAGGTGCGGATAGGCCGAGTGTGCCGCTTGGCCCGTGGCGCGAATGAACACCCGCATCGCGCCCTTGGTGCCGACGGCGAGCGTGCTCTCCGTTGGCTCGCCATTGATGAGTATTCGTGAATCAGCGGATACGCCGCCAAAGTGCGCCCGCGCAAACTCGTTCGCGGCGTGTGCGCCGTCGTGAGCCGTCTCCTCACCGACCACGAAGAGGAGCCCGACGGGCGCATCGCGGTCTCGGAGTCGCTCGGCGGCGCAGATCATCGCCGCCGCAATTCCTTTCGCGTCGCAGGAGCCGCGGCCCCGCAGCGCATCGCCGTCGAGACGAGGCGGAATGAATGGCGGAACGGTGTCGAGATGCGTCGAGAGTGTGACGCGTGGCACGTCGACGCCCTGAGCCGTGGCAAATACGTCGTCCCGGCCCACGGACACGGGAATGCGCCGCACCCTCCAGTCGCGACTCGCCAAATAATCGTGTACCCAGTCCATCACCGCGCCCTCGCGGCCGCTGGTGGAGTCGATTTCCATCAAGCGGGCCGCCAGGTCGACCGGATCGATGACTTCGAGATCCGAGCGCGGCGAAGGATCCAGTTGTGGTTTCATCACCGCCAAATCCTAGCGGCCTCAGTACGTAGCCGACAGCGCACACCGCGCACGCACAGTCGTACTAGATTGCGTCTCAGCCTGGCGTTTCGGCCGAGCGCCCACGCCAGTGGCTCCGTCAGAAACCTCGAAGCGGCCAACCTGGGCCGTACCGAGAGAAAGCGATGCCCTCGAACTCTTTTGGCAGTCGTGCCACCCTTTCCGTCGATGGTCAGAAGTTCACCATTTTTCGACTAGACGTCCTCCGCCAACTCAGCGGGAGCACCGCGGACCGACTCCCCTTCAGTCTCAAGATCCTTCTCGAAAACCTCCTCCGAAACGAGGACGACGCGTTCGTGAAGCGCGCCGATATCGAGGCGCTGGGGACGTGGAACGTGCGAGGCCAGGTCGAGAAAGAGATCGCGTTCCGTACGAGTCGCGTTTTGTTACAAGATTTTACCGGCGTGCCCGCGGTCGTCGATCTCGCAGCGATGCGCGACGCGATCGTGAAGCTCGGCGGAGACGCGCAGCGCATCAATCCGCTGCAGCCTGTCGATCTCGTGATCGATCACTCGGTGCAGGTCGACGAATACGGCACCGACGCCGCGTACCTGATCAACACCGGTCTGGAGGTCGATCGCAACAAAGAGCGATACGTGTTTCTTCGGTGGGGCCAGGACGCGTTCCGGAATTTCCGCGTCGTGCCGCCGGGCACCGGCATCTGCCATCAGGTGAACCTGGAATACCTGGCGAAAACAGTTTTCACATCGATGCAGAACGGGGAGACGATCGCCTACCCCGATTCACTCGTCGGCACCGACTCGCACACGACGATGGTGAATGGCCTCGGCGTGCTCGGTTGGGGTGTGGGTGGCATCGAGGCGGAGGCGGCGATGCTCGGTCAGCCGGTGTCGATGCTGATTCCCGAGGTCGTCGGCTTCAAGCTTCATGGCCGCTTGCCCGCCGGCGCGACGGCGACAGACCTCGTCCTCACCGCGACGCAGATGCTCCGCCAGAAAAAGGTCGTCGGAAAGTTTGTCGAGTTCTTTGGAACGGGCCTAACGGGGCTGCCCCTCGCTGACCGCGCAACGATCGCCAACATGGCGCCGGAGTACGGCGCGACGATGGGCTTCTTCCCCGTCGATGACGAAACGCTCAAGTACCTTCGCATGACAGGTCGCCCGGAGTCGCACGTCAAGCTCGTCGAGGCCTACACGAAGGAGCAGGGGCTCTTCCGCACCGACCAGACGCCGGATCCCGCTTTTACCGATACGCTCGAGCTGGATCTCGGAAGCGTCGAGCCCAGTTTGGCCGGCCCAAAGCGCCCGCAGGATCGCGTCCCATTGCGGAGCGCGAAGCAGATGTACCGCGACGCGCTGCAGGCGGATTTGGCGAAGATGGGCGTGCCCTCCGGTGGCGGCGATGCGAAGCGCGCGGCGCAGGTGAGTGGATCCGCGGCCGCGCCGAGTACCGCCGTCCTCGACGAGCCGGCCGCTGAAGAAGCCGGCGTCAAGGTGCAGTACAAGGACCAGACCTTCACGCTCCGGCATGGCGCGGTCGTCATCGCCGCGATCACGAGCTGCACGAACACGTCGAACCCCGCGGTGATGCTCGCCGCCGGAATGCTCGCGCGCAACGCGGTGAAGCGCGGCCTAACGGCGAAGCCATGGGTCAAGACGTCGACTGCGCCGGGCTCGCGCGTGGTGTCCGAGTACTACAATGCTTCGGGGCTTCAGGAGTACCTCGACAAGCTCGGGTTCCAGATCGTCGGGTACGGCTGCACGACATGCATCGGGAACTCGGGCCCGCTGCCGGATCCGATCGCGAAGGCCATCGAGGAGCAAAAGCTCGTGACCTGCGCGGTGTTGTCGGGGAATCGCAACTTCGAGGGTCGCGTCAATCCGCTCACGCGCTTCAACTACCTCGCGTCGCCGCCGCTCGTCGTTGCCTACGCGCTCGCCGGCCGGATGGACATCGACCTCACCAAGGAGCCGTTAGGCGTCGGTCGCGACGGTCCTGTTTTCCTGCGCGACATCTGGCCGAGCCCGCAAGAAGTCCACGACGAGATCAACCGCAGCGTAAAAAGCGAGTTCTTCAAGACGCAGTACGCCGACGTCTTCCGTGGCGACGACTTCTGGCAGAAGCTCGACGTCCCGCACGGTGAGACTTTCACCTGGGAAGAGAGCTCGACCTACGTCAAGAATCCACCGTACTTCGCAGGGATGGGGATGGAGCCGCCGGGTGTGCAGCCCATCAACGGTGCGCGCGTCCTCGCGATGCTGGGTGATTCGATCACGACGGACCACATCTCGCCGGCAGGCAACATCCCAAGGGCGAGCCCGGCTGGGAAGTGGCTCATCGCGCATGGCGTCGAGCGGAAGGACTTCAACTCATACGGCGCGCGTCGCGGCAATCACGAAGTGATGATGCGCGGCACGTTCGCGAACATTCGTCTGCGCAACGAGCTCGTGCCTGGCACGGAAGGGGGCCTAACGACCACCCAGCCGGGTGGATCGCCGGTCTCGATCTATGACGCGGCGATGGATTATCAGAAGGGTGGCACGCCGCTTGTCGTAATCGCCGGAAAAGAGTACGGCACGGGGTCGTCGCGCGATTGGGCGGCCAAGGGAACGGTCCTGCTTGGCGTCCGCGCGGTGATCGCCGAGTCGTTCGAGCGCATTCACCGATCCAATTTGGTCGGCATGGGTGTGCTTCCACTCGAGTTCATCAACGGGGAGACGCGTCAGTCACTCGGACTCACCGGCTTCGAGACCTACGACATCGTCGGCCTCGACGCGTCGTTGCGGCCTCGCGCCACGCTCGTCGTCCGCGCGAAGGATTCGAACGGCACGAAAGAATTCAAGGCAGTCGCGAGAATCGATACGCCCGAAGAGATGCACTACTACCGCCACCGCGGCATTCTCCCGTACGTTTTGCGCCAGCTCGTCGGGCGCCGATAATGGGTCAGGCAACGCGCGCGCCTCGGCTGTTCGCGACAGCCGGGCTCTGCTGCCTAACGGCGTTCGCCGATGGCTGCTTTCTCCGCAAGTACGTGTACCGGCCGACGCTGGTCGCGAACGCGATCGGCGACTCGACGACGACGCTGTCCGGCACGCGGGTTCACGTGTACAAGAGCGACGAGTACGAGATCTACGGACCCACGGCCTCGTCGGTGAGCTTCTCCGAGCAGCAGACCAATCGCGCCTATCGAGAGTTCGCGAAGCACTTCGGCGTGCAGGGCCCTCCGATGATCATCGTCATCGCCGACAGCACATTCGTCATCTCGCCCGCCGACGCCGCCCTGTTCACCAAGCGGCGCACGCACACTTTTGTCTACGTTCGGCCGCACAATCTACGCGACGTCGAAGGCGTGACGCCGGATACACCGGAAGACGAGATCTGGCCGGTTTCGTCGCGCGTCGCGCGCGAGCTGGTCACCGCGTATGTGGCGTCGCGGCGCCACGTGGCGCCGGAGGTCGAGACGACCGCGCATCCGAGCGATTACCACACCGATCCATTGCCGATCTGGTTCGTGGATGGCGTCGTCACATTGCTCAGCGATCCGGGAGCGCCGGATCGCGTGATGGAGTACCTCAAGTCCCATCTCAACGACGCGCCGCCGGTCGCAACGCTGCTGGACATGCACGCGCCTAACGCCGGCGTCGTCGACACCATGGGCACGTCGAAAGAGCGGCGCTCGATCGTCGGCGCGGAAGGTGTTGGCCTGACGTTGTTCCTCGTCGAGCGCGAGGGGCCGCGGGTCGTCGGGCGTCTCGCCGACGCCCTGCTCTCCGGCGGCACTGCCCGCGACGTGATCAACGACGCCCGCCACGTGCCGCAAAACGAGCGCGAATTCGAGCGGGTGTTTCGGACCTGGGTCCGCGAAGAATACGGCCGCTGAACGGCCGCGGGACCAACTACAAATCAGCCGGCGGCGCGCTTGAGCGAGGTTCGCGCCTTCTCACGCTCGCCCCAGCTGGGCGCGAGCTCCTTGGCCGCGGACACGCAGCGCGACTGTGGGCTCGCCGCGTTCGGCGCACCCATCGGCAGCCATCCCATGATGCAGCGGGTGATCGCCGCGATCTCGTCCGCCTCTAACAGCCCCGCGTTCCCACTCGAGCCGCCGCCTAACGCACCGAGGGTCGTGCCGGGTCGCGGCGTCATCGATCCGCCAAGCATCGCCAAAAGCGACTCGCGCGCAACCTTGCGGAACTGATCGCTCTTTACCTGACTCGTGTTCTGCTTCTGATCGCCGCGATAGAACGCGTGAACCGATCCCTCGACATTCTTCACCAGCTGGTCGAGTATATCGTCGAGTTGCTGTGCGAGCTGCGTGGGGATCATTTCGGCTCGTTTCTCCTCGGCAATCGCTAGTCGCGCCGTTGCCTTGAGGACTGAGCAAGCGCCACAGTCGTCACCTGAGAAAAGAACAAACCCCGCCTCGGATCGAGGCGGGGCTTACGAAGCACCACGACAAGCTGCTTAAGGATTCTTCACGTCCACCGTGTGGCCGATGATCCCACCCAGGATTCCACCGGCTGCGGCTCCGATGATCGCACCCTTGAGCTTGTCCCGGCTCGAGGTGGCGCCCAGGACCGCGCCGGCGGCCGCGCCTATCACCGCATCCCGCTTGGTATTGCGAACAGGCTCCGCAGGTTGACGAGAGTACGTCCCCGAAGATCCCGACGAACGAGACGCGCCGCTCGACGCGCGACGGGTCGTCGTCGCCGGATACGGTGACCTCGCGACCGTCTGAACCTGCTGCGGATAGCCGTATGGCGCGTTCGCTGCCGGATAGCCGTAAGGGTTCGCGTTCGGATTCATGCCCTGCTCCGTCGGCGACACAAACTGCTGCGCCTGATACGGCTGTGCCTGCGACGCCAGTGCCAGGTCGTTCTTCAGCGCGTCGTCCGCCGGGCTTCGGTTACTTCGGCCGCACGCACCAACGCCCAGCACGATGGCCGATACCGCCAGAAGCAGCCGTGTTCTATTCGCGTTGCTGAACATGTCTCCCCCCCGAAAGTTCGCCGCGCGACTCAGCATTACGAAACGCGCGCGGTACGCCCCGCATTGGGCAGGGGCTGTTCCGCCCGTTAAGCGAGATATCTGGCGGTTAAGTGCGCCATGTGTCACGCTAGGGGACGGCAGATTGTCCTCGATCCGGGATTTGCCCTCAACGGCAGCGCGCGATGCGATTGGTTTGCTACTCTCGGCAAACCCTATCATTTTCAATCCCATCATTAATCGGAGTGACAATGACCCCACGAGCTGGACCCCTTGTCGGCAAGTTGTTGCTGGGCGTCGCACTCATTGGCGCGCCCGGGCTGACACTGACCGCGCAACAGCCAGCCGCGCCAGCGCCCGCCCCCCCAACGCCTGACGTCGGTTCGATGGCGCCCGACTTCAGCATCACCGGCGCTACCCGCTTCGGCGTACTGCGCGATTCGATTCGGCTCTCCGACTTCCGCGGCCAGACCGTTGTTCTCGCCTTCTTCTTCCAAGCGCGGACCAAGGGCTGAACGATTCAAATGGAGGCGTACCGTGATCAGTACGCCACGCTCTTCAACAACGGAAAGAAGGTCGTCGTTTTGGGAGTGAGCGTCGATCCAGACACGATGCTCGCGAACTGGGCGCGCGAATCGAGCTTCCCTGTGCTCTTCGGCAGCGATCCCGACCAGAAAGTTGGAAAGCTTTACGGCTCGACGCGCGGCAAGCTCGATACGCGCAATCTCTTCGTAATCGGACCGGATGGGCACATCGTCTTCAAGCAGGTCCCGGTGAACGTGCTTTCTCAGCAGGAATACGCGGACCTCGCCAAAGCTGTCGCGCGCTCTGTAGGTGGAGCGTCCGTCGGGGGCGACAAGTAGTCGTCTCTTCTTCGATCAGCTCGCTGGGTTACGTGAGAACCGCCGGTGCGTCTCCCACCGGCGGTTTCTTTTTGTCCGTATTCATTCGCGGTCACCACGATCTCTGTGCCGATTCCACGCGAGCTGCTGATTCAGTTGTACGAGGCTGCCGTCGCCGGCGCGGCGACCGGTCCGGTGACGACGCGCGCTGTCGAAACACTCAGCATCGCTCGCGATCGTCCCATTTGGATCTTCTCGTTCGGCAAGGCGGCTCCGGCGATGGCGGCGGCGGCGGTCGCGTCACTCCAACGCACACTCAACCAGATCGTCGGCGGACTGATCGTCGCACCTAACGATTCACCCTCTCCCTACGGCACCCTCGCGGTGATGCAGGGCGATCACCCCACTCCCGGCGCGAAATCCTTCGCCGCGGCGCAGCGTATCGGCGAAATCGCCGCGCGGATGAAGAGCGGCGACGTCGCGCTCGTTCTGGTGAGCGGCGGCGCAACCAGCCTCATCGCCGGGCCGCTCCGCGGAATGAGCGAAGGTGAGCTCACGCAGCTCTTCGATCTGCTGCTCGCGTCGGGGCTCGATATCGGCGCGGTGAACGCAGTGCGCCGGCGCTTTACTCGCTGGGGAGGCGGGCGGCTCGCACTCGCCATCTCTCCCGCCGCCGCGTACTGCCTCGCCGTGTCGGACGTTCCTGACGACGACCTCGCCACTATTGGATCGGGGCCAAGTGTGCCGGATCCGACCACGGCCGATGATGTCATCGAGATTCTCGAGGAGTCGAAGCTCATCGATCGCGTGCCGAAGTCGTTTCGCCGTTATGTGGACGACGTGTCGCGCGGGGCAGAGCCGGAGACGCCGAAGAGCGGGCATCCCGCGTTCGCGCATGGAACGGCGCGCGTCATCGCGAACAATCGCGGCGCGCTCGACGCGGCCGCGGAACGGGCTCGCGCGTTAGGCGCGGCTGCTGTGTACGCGGTCGACGCACCCCTCGTCGGCGAGGCAGCAGAGCGCGGGGAGGCGATTGCGCGCTGGCTGCTCGAGCTTCGCGCGCAAAATGCCGTGCCAACCAACGCACACGCGCCGCGTGTCGCGATCTGGGGCGGCGAGACGACGGTCACGCTGCGAGCCTCGTCGGGGCGTCGCGGTGCGACACCGACGTCGTTCCCACCCGGTGGCCGATGTCAGGAGCTCGCGCTCGCCGCCGCGCGCACGCTGCACGAGGCCGGCGAGCGAGCGAGGGGAATTGCATTGATCGCCGCCGGCACAGACGGTCGCGACGGCACCACCGAGGCCGCCGGTGCGTTCGTCGACGCCGCGACCTGGAGCGCGATTCAGAGCGCGGGGCTGGACCCAGCCACCGCCCTGGCACAGCACAATTCGAACGGCGTGCTGGCTGCGATCAATGCGCTCTTCTCGCCTGGTGCAACGGGCACGAACGTGATGGACGTCGTCATCGGCGTCGTGGACAATCCGTAACGCGCACCTCGAAGCACCAACCGCCACTTCCTGCTCGGCTCCAAACCGGTCAGCTTTCACGGCGCCATGAGAACCGAGCCATTCACCGTCGGCATCATTCAGGACGCCGCGTCGGACGATCGACAGGCGACCATCGACGCTACGATTCCACGCATTCGCGAGGCGGCTGAGCGCGGCGCGCAGATCGTTTGCCTCAAAGAGCTCTTCAACGCGCCGTACTTCTGCAAATCGCAGAAGTGCGAGCGCTTCGACATCGCCGAGTCCATTCCCGGCCCGACGACCGAGATCATGGAAAAGATCGCGCGCGAGCTCGCGATCGTCCTCGTCGTTCCGCTCTTCGAGCGCCAGGCGCGCGGCGTCTATCGCAACTCGGCGGCGATCATCGACGCCGACGGCACGTTGCTCGGTGCGTACCGCAAGATGCACATCCCCGACGATCCGCTGTTCAACGAGAAGTACTATTTCACTCCGGGCGACGCGGCAACGGACGACCACATCGATCGCATCGGTGAGGTCGCGAAGCAGGCGAGCGGATTTCGCGTCTGGCATACTCGTTATGCAGACATCGGCGTCCTGATCTGCTGGGATCAATGGTACCCGGAGGCGGCGCGCATAACGAGCCTGCTCGGCGCCGAGGTCCTGCTCTATCCCACCGCCATCGGCTGGCACCCGGCGGAGAAAGCGGAGTTCGGCCCGGCGCAGGTCGAGGCGTGGCGGACGATTCAACGCTCGCACGCGATCGCCAACGGCGTTTTCGTCGCGTCGCCGAACCGCGTCGGCTTCGAGGCGGAGCCCGGTACGAATGGCCTGGAGTTCTTCGGTCACTCGTTCATCTGCGACCCGTTCGGCCGCGTCCTTGCCGAGGCTGATACGGAGCCGGCCGTGCTCGTCGCCCGCTGCGACCCGCGCCTCATCGAAGAGACGCGACGCAACTGGCCCTTCCTCCGCGACCGTCGCATCGATGCCTACGCCCCAATCCTGAGCAGATATCTCGGAGCGGCGTAGGCGTGGCACGTAGTCGTGGAGCGTGACGCGTGATTGAAGACTCGACGGGTGGCGGCGTAATCGGACCAAGCGGAGATGTCGACGCGCGAACGACGAGCGCGCGCCGCATCGAACCCGAACCGGCAGCAAGACGGAACAGCAAGGGTCAGCCCGCCACGCGCCATGCGCCACGCGCCGCGCTGCGCATGCCCGCCGAGTGGGAGCCGCACGACGCGACGTGGATCGCGTGGCCTCATCATGAGCCCGACTGGCCGGGCAAGTTGGCGCCGATTCCCTGGGTCTATGCGGAGATCGTGCGAGTTCTGCATGAGCACGAGCGCGTCGAGATTCTCTGCCATGACGACGAGGTGCGCGCAGCCGCGGAGCAGCACCTGCGAGCCCACGGCGTCGGCGGAACTTACCGGCTGCACGTCGTGCCAAACGACCGCGTCTGGCTGCGCGACTCGGCACCGACGGCCGTGCTCGGCGACGCCGGCGTGGTACGCCTTCTCAATTGGCGCTTCAACGCCTGGGCCAAGTACGACAACTTCGCGCGTGATGCCCGCGTCGGCGAGGCGATGGCGCAGATTACGCGACTTTCCCGGCTCGAGCCCGTGCGTCCCGATACCGGCGACCGAGTCGTGCTCGAGGGCGGAGCGATAGAAACCGACGGCGAGGGAACGCTGCTCGTGACGGAGGAATGTCTTCTCTCGGGCGTGCAACAACGGAATCCCGGGCTCACGCGCGATGGGTATGAGCATGTTTTCAACGAGTATCTGGGGATCCGACAAACCATCTGGCTCGGTGAGGGATGCGTCGGCGACGACACGCACGGCCACGTCGACGACATCGCGCGCTTCGTTGCGCCGGGCGTGATCGCCCTGGCGTACGAAGAAGACCCGAGCGACGATGAGAACCACCGCCGCTCGGTCGACAACATGGAGCGCCTCGAGCTCGCCGGCGCGTTCAAAGTCGTGAAACTTCCCTATCCTCGCGCTGTGACAATGCGCGGCGAGCGACTGCCGGCGAGCTACGCGAACTTCTACATCGCCAACGGCGTCGTGCTCGCGCCCACTTTCAACGATCCGAACGATCGCATCGCGCTCAATACCCTGGCCGAGCTCTTTCCGAATCGTCGAGTGGTCGGCGTGCACGCCGTCGATCTGGTCTGGGGCTTCGGGACCCTTCACTGTCTGACGCAGCAGCAGCCCCGGGGTTGAAGGGAGGGCAACACCCACAACGCAGTTGCGCCCCGTACAATCAGTTACGCCGTCACGCGCTTACCCGTCCTCCTTCGCGGCGATGCAGCTGCCTCACTCTCGCTTCGAAGAGATGCATAAGCGACTGCTCATCGCCTGCTCGCTCGCTGTTTTTACTGTCGCCTGTCGATCCAGCAGCGGCCCGCTGATCGTCCTCGGCGCGGCCGGGCCATGGACCGAGGAGTACGGCGCCATGAATCGACGCGGCATCGAACTCGCCGTGGAAGAGCTCAATGCACGCGGTCCCAACGCGCCACATGTCCAGGTCCTCTTCCGCGACGACCAAGGCGATGGGATGCGCGCTGCCGCCGTCGCGCAGGAGTTCGTGAATCGCCGCGACGTCGTCGCCGTCATCGGACACGTGAACTCCGGCGCGATGGTCTCGGCGGCCCACGTCTACGACCAGCACCTCGCCGCCGTCGCCACGACGGCGACGTCGCCCGCCCTGACCGGCATCTCGCCGTGGGCGTTTCGCGTGATTCCGAGCGACTCCGCCAACGGCC
>DATEHJ010000039.1:0-3041 GCA_035279645.1 Gemmatimonadaceae bacterium | reverse complement strand
GAGGCCGTGAGCCTCATTTCGGTAGAGCGCGAACAGAAGGCTGAGCAGCACCTCGAGGTTCGCATGCACAACTCAACGCACTCTCACTGGCAAGCTCGCTTGGGGCTTGACACTGGGCGCCGCTTCACAGAAGGGATCTGCACTTGATCAGCTAAGTGCAGATCCCTCGTCGCTTCGCTCCTCGGGATGACAGAGGGTCTGTTACACGTCCGTTACAGAACATTCCGGACTGCGTTACCAGTGGCTGCGAACGTCCGATCGGGCCACGATCGGAGCGATCGCGGCCATTTCTTCACCGGAGAAGATATCGTGAAGCCTCTTTCTCTCGTCTTGGCCGCGGCAGTCGTTGTCGCGGGGTGCTCGAGCAACGCGGATAAGACCCAGAAAGACAGCAGCGGCGCCGCCGCGCCGGCAGCGGCGACAACCGCGAGTGGCGCGGCGCTCACCGGCGCCGGCGCGACATTCCCATATCCGATTTACTCGAAGTGGTTCGACTCGTACGCCACGAAGACCGGCGTGAAGATCAACTATCAGTCGATCGGATCGGGCGGCGGCATTCGCCAGCTGTCCGAGCAGACGGTCGACTTTGGCGCGAGCGACGCGCCGATGTCCGACGACGAGATGTCGAAAGCGAAGGGAGGGCCAGTCCAGCACATTCCGACGGTGCTTGGCGCCGTCTGCATCACGTACAACCTTCCCGAGGTTTCGAAGACACTCAACCTCACCGGTGACCTCATCGCCGACATCTTTCTCGGCAAAGTCACGAAGTGGAACGACTCGCGTATCGCGGCGCTGAACAAGGGCGTCGCGCTGCCGAACCACGATATCGTCGTTGTCCACCGGTCGGATGGCAGCGGCACGAGCTATATCTTCACCGACTACCTGAGCGCGGTGAGCGCGACGTGGAAGACCGCGCCGGGCAAAGGCAAAGACCTCTCGTGGCCGACGGGACTCGGCGCCAAGGGCAACGAGGGCGTCACTGGCCAGGTGAAGCAGACTCCGGGCGCCGTCGGTTACGTCGAGCTCGCGTATGCGAAGCAGAACAACCTTCCGACAGCGGCCATTCGGAACGCGGCTGGTCAATTCGTGCAGCCGTCGATCGCGGCGGTGACAGCCGCCGCGGCGGGCGCCGCGGAGAAGCTCCCGCCAACGACGGACTATCGCATCTCGATCGTGAACGCGCCGGGCGCGCAGGCGTACCCAATCTCCTCGTTTACCTGGCTGCTGGTGTACAAGACGCAGCCTAACGCGGAGAAGGGCAAGCAGCTCCTCGACTTTGTGCACTGGGCGCTCCACGACGGCGAGCAGATGGCGTCGACCCTCGATTACGCGCCACTTCCGACCGCGCTCGTCGCGCGGCTCGATTCGACGGTGGCGACGATCAAGCTCGGCGCCACACCGTGACCGAAGTCGTCGCGCGTGACGCTGCGCAAGCGGCGGCAGCCAGCAATACCTCGCCGGCGAAGCCGTCGCGCGGCTGGACGGAAATCGGCTCCGAGATCGGCGATCGCGTGTACACGTGGTCGATCACCGGCTTCGCGTCGCTCGTTCCGATCCTTCTGCTGTTGATCTTCATCGCCGTCGGCCTCGCGGCATGGCCGGCGCTGCGCGCGTTCGGTTTCTCGTTCGTCACATCGAGCGATTGGGATCCGGTGGCGAAGCATTTCGGCGCCGCGCCGGCGATTTATGGCACGATCATCTCGTCGCTCCTCGCACTCATCATCGCGACGCCGCTCGCGTTAGGCGTCGCGGTGTTCATTTCCGAATTCTCGCCGCCCTGGCTTCGCCAGCCCGTTGCATTTCTCGTCGATCTGCTCGCGGCCGTGCCGAGCGTGATCTACGGGCTCTGGGGAATCTTCATCCTCATCCCGCTCCTGCGGATTTACGTGATGCCCTTCCTGCGGGACACGCTCCATCTCGGCGTTCTGCCGCTTTTTACCGGACCCGCGTATGGGCAGAGCATGCTCGCCGCGGGGCTGATCCTCGCCATCATGTGCCTGCCGTACATCTCCGCCGTTACGCGTGAGGTGCTGGCCGCCGTCCCGCGCTCGCAGCGCGAGGCGGCGCTCGCGTTAGGCGCGACGCGTTGGGAAGTCATTCGGGACGCGGTGATCCCATATGCGCGCTCCGGTATCATCGGCGGCATCATGCTCGGCCTCGGCCGTGCGTTAGGCGAGACGATGGCGGTGACGATGCTCATCGGCAATCGCCACGAGATCTCGGCTTCGCTGTTCGCGCCCGGCTACACGATGGCGGCCCTGATCGCCAACGAGTTCAGCGAAGCGACCGGCGACCTCCATCTGTCGGCGCTGATGGCGGTTGGCTTCGTGCTGCTGCTTGTCACGTTCATCGTCAACGCGTTCGCGCGCTGGCTCGTCTGGCAAACGGCGCGGGAACGCTGATGACAGACGTCTCGCCTGGTCGGGTGAGCGGCCGCCAACGCGCGGTGGCCGAGCGGACGCAGCGCAGTATTCGCAGCCGCCGCGTCCGCAGCAGCATCATGGTCGGCATGATGTACGTCGCGGCTGCGCTCGCCATCCTGCCGCTGATTCTCATCATTATCCACTTGCTGCGCCTCGGTGGTCGCGCCGTCAATGTGGCGTTCTTCACGCAGATGCCACGACCGCCGGGCGAGCATGGCGGCGGCATGGCGAACGCCATCGTCGGTACGCTGATCCTCATCGGCATTGCCAGCGCCGTCGGTCTGCCCGTGGGAATCGGCGCCGGTCTGTATCTCGCCGAGAAGCGGACGACACTGCTCGCGACCACCGTGCGATTCCTCGCCGACGTATTGAACGGGCTTCCGTCGATCGTGATGGGAATCTTTGCCTGGGAACTGCTCGTCAAGCCGGTGAATCACTTCTCCGCGCTCGCCGGCGGGTTCGCGCTCGGCGCGATGATGATCCCGATGGTGACGCGGACGACCGAGGAGATGGTGCGCCTCGTGCCAATTTCCCTGCGCGAGGCGGCTCTCGCGTTAGGCTACTCTCGGTGGCGCACGTCGCTTTCGATCGTGTTGCGAACGGCTGCCGGTGGCATCG
>DATEHJ010000038.1:0-4917 GCA_035279645.1 Gemmatimonadaceae bacterium | reverse complement strand
CGCTCGCTGTTCGATCGACTGTTGCACCTGCCGCTGCCGAAGCTGTGGGACATGAAGACCGGCGGGATCCTTTCGCGGCTCACCGGCGACATCGACACGACGACAGGCTTGCTCCAGATGGCGATCGTCTCGCCGGCGGTGTCGGTCATCCGGCTGATCCTCGCCGTCGCCGTACTGGTGACGCTCAATTGGCGCCTCGCGCTCACCGCGCTCGCGATCATTCCCGGCGTCGTCGTGATGAGTCTCACCTTCTCGCGCCGCGTGCGCCCCATCTATCGCGCGCTCAGAAAGGACGCCGAGACGATCGACGGGCGCGTCGGTGAGACCTTCTCCGGCATCCGCGTCGTTCGGGCATTCCGCGCCGAGACGCGCGAGCTGCTGGACTATCTGCGCGGGCGGCACACCGTGTTGCGCAAAGAACTGTTCGCGCATCGCCGCGAGCTCGTTCTCTGGACTTCATGGTCATTGCTCCTCAGCGGCGTGAACGTCGTGATTGTCTGGTATGGTGGTTACTTGAACATCATCGGCCGGGCGTCCATCGGCGACATCATGGCGTTCCAGTGGTACACGTTTCTGATCCTCAACCCCGTCTGGTCGATCGTCAACTCCTTCTCCGAGCTGCAGCGATCGCTGGCGGCGATGGAGCGCGTCTTCGAGCTGCTCGCGGCGGACGCCGACAAGCCCGACCGCACCGATGCGCGCGACGCGCCGCGCGTCGTACGCGAGATCCGTTTCGAGAATGTTGAATTTGAATATGTGGAAGGGCGCCCCGTCGTCCGCGATTTCAGTGTCAGCGTTCCTGCTGGATCAGTTGTGGCGTTAGTAGGCCGAAGTGGAGCGGGGAAGACGACGGTCACCGACCTGGTCGCGCGCTTTCACGATCCGACGCGCGGCCGCATCGTGTTGAACGGCACCGACATTCGCGACTTCCGGCTTCGCACCTATCGCGACTTGCTCGCGATCGTGCAGCAGGATGTCTTTCTTTTCGACGGATCGGTGCGCGACAACATCGCCTATGCGCGGCACAATGCCACCGACGCCGACGTCGAGGACGCGGCGCGCCGCGCCAACGCGCACGAGTTCATCATCAAGCTGCCCGACCAATACGACACGTTCATCGGCGAGCGCGGTGTGAAGCTCTCCGGCGGGCAACAGCAGCGTCTCGCCATCTCGCGGGCGATTCTCGCCTCGCCGCAAATTCTCATTCTGGATGAAGCCACGAGCAACCTGGATACAGAAAGCGAACAGCTCATCCAGGCATCCATGGCCACTCTCCTTGCGGGGCGAACCACGTTCGTAATTGCTCATCGTCTGTCGACGATCCGGCGCGCCGATCTCATCCTCGTGATGGAAGACGGCCGCGTCATCGAGCGCGGGACGCATCAACAGCTCATGAGCGAGCGCGGTGGCTACTACGGCATGGTGCTGCGACAGATGGAATCGGCGACGCACCAGGGCGAGGAAGTGCTCCGCTGATCCTCGCGTGCGCTCGGTGCAGGCACGCCTTCTGCCGAATCCCTTGCACTCGCCACTCGCCACTAGCCACTAGCCACTCATCAGCATGCCTACTTCGCACATCGACGACCTCTACGCGCTCATCGACGGCATCGAGGTCGCGATGCTCACGACGCGCCGCCAGGACGGCCAGCTCGTCTCGCGCGCGATGCAGACTCAGCGTCGCACATCCGGCGCCGACCTCTGGTTCGTCACCAACCACGAATCGTCGAAGTTCGAGGAGCTCGCCTTCGACCCGCACGTCAATGTCTCGTACTATCGCGACCGCACGCGGGAGTGGGTATCGGTCAGCGGGCGGGCCCTTCTTTCGCGCGATCGCGATCTGATTCGCGGACTGTACAAGCCCGAGTGGGCGACATGGCTCGAGCCGGACGGCAAGCCGAACAGTCGGTACGACGGCAGCGACAAGGATCCGCGCATCGCGCTCATCCTCGTCGAGGCGCAGGCCGCGTCGTACTTCAAGCGCGACCGGTCTCTGCCCCTCGTGCTGTTCGACCTCGCGCGGGCTATGATTGGTGGTCAGAAGCCCGTCCTCGGCGATCAGCGCGATGTGAGTGCTGAGGAATTGCGGTCGGCGGCGAAACGACACCAGTCGGAGAACGAGCTGAGGCCCTGAAATCCCGCCAAGCGACACGGAAGTCGTAAGCTGGTACGAGGCGCGCGCCGCTGACTTCGGCGTGGTTGCCGCGCGCATGTCTCGAAAGGCCGACGCCCTCGCCGGCGCGCGACTCGCCGTGTTCCTCCTATTGGTGTTGGCGGCCGCGTGGGTGCTCTCGACGGAGCGCTATCGCGCGATCTCAATCGTAGTACTCGTCATATGCGTCGCGCTCTTTCTCCTGCTCGTCGTGCGCCATGCGCGAGCGCGCGATGCGGCGAAGCACGCGCGTGCCGCGCAGGAGTTGAACGTGCGTGGGTCGGCACGGGTGCGGCGCGCCTGGTCGTCCCTTCCGAGCGCCAGTGAGTCGGTCCCCGCTGAACACTCGTATGCTGGTGACCTCGATGTCGCCGGCATGCCCGCCTCGTTGTTTCGTTTGCTCGACGTGGTGAGCGCCGCGACCGGCGGGCCCGCGCTGCTTCGCAGCTTGCTCTCGGCCGGTCCAACCACCGACGAGCTGCGCGATCGCCAAGCGGCGGTGTCGGAGCTGAGCACGTCCACGGAGTTCCGAGAGGAGCTCGCGCTTCTCGCCGGGCAAGGGCCAAATATCCCACCAGACCGGTTCGAGCGCTTCCTGTCATGGGCCGAGAACACCGACGACGCGTGGGTCGCGCACTCTCCGGGCACGCTGTGGACAGCGCG
This sequence comes from Gemmatimonadaceae bacterium, assembly GCA_035279645.1. GTDB lineage: Bacteria > Gemmatimonadota > Gemmatimonadetes > Gemmatimonadales > Gemmatimonadaceae > AG2. The sequence continues at coordinate 2,105 of DATEHJ010000038.1, read as the reverse complement.
CATCATACCGCTCGTTACGCTCGCGACGACCGTGCTGGCGTTCTTTCGCTGGCTGCCGTGGACCGCGCCGGGTCTCTCGATCGTCGCCGGCCTGCTCCTCCTGGCCCGCCATCGCGGGCAGCTATCGGCGAGCCTAACGAGCGTCCTCGCCCACGCCACCGGGCTGCGTGTGCAGCGACGAATGCTGGAGCAGGTCGCGGCGGTGTCGTTCACGGCGCCGTTGCTGCGCGCGCGGCGCGACAGCGCCGCCGGCGGTATCGACGCATTGCGCGGCCTGGAACACGAACTCGCGCTCGTCGAGGGTCGCGGATCGCTGGTTCACGCCATCGTCAACACGCTCGCGCTCTGGGACCTCCATGTGGTAGCGCGCCTCGACCGCTGGCGCCGGCGGTACGGCCGCCGGCTTCGAGACTGCCTCGTCGCGTTAGGCGACGTCGAAGCGCTCGCCGCGCTCGGCATGCTGGCGCATGACAATCCGGGATGGCACTTTCCCGAGCTCGACGAGCGCCTCGATCGCCTAACGGCTGTGGCGCTCGGCCACCCGCTCCTGCCGGCGAGCACGCGAATCGCCAACGACGTCACCGTCGGACCGCCAGGCACCGTGCTGCTCGTCACCGGCTCCAACATGTCGGGCAAAAGCACGCTCCTGCGCGCGATCGGCCTCAACGTCGTTCTCGCCCAGGCGGGCGCTCCGGTGTGCGCCACTCGCCTCACGATGCCGCGCGTCGAGCTGCGCACGAGCATCCGCCTCGCCGATTCCCTGGAGCGCGGCGTGTCACTCTTCATGGCGGAGCTCGAACGCCTGAAGGAAATCGTCGACGCGGCGCGAGCGGACGGACGCACCCGGCCCCTGCTCTATCTGCTCGACGAAATCCTCCACGGCACGAACACCGCCGAGCGGCTCATCGCCGCCCGCGCGGTGCTCAACCACCTCGTACGAGCCGGATCGATCGGAGCGGTGACGACGCATGATCTCACCCTCGCTGCCGACGGGTCACTCGCGGCCGCGAGTCAACCGGTTCACTTCACCGAGCATGTCACCACTGGTAACGGCGAAGCCGCGTCGGCGATGACCTTCGACTATCTGCTGCGTCCCGGACTCGCGACCTCCACCAACGCACTGAAATTGTTGGCGCTCGTCGGCCTGGCTGAGTCGAGCGGGCCGCGCTCTTAGCTCTCCGCGCCACGCGTCACGCGCCACGCTCTTCGCCTCACGCTTCACGCATCACGCTCCACGCGTTACCTTGGCGCTTCCCCCGTCGAGGGATCCCACATGGGTGCAGCTGCAGCTGTCATCATCATTCGTGAACGAAGACTGGTCGAGGCATTCAGCGCCGCGGCGGCGACCTCCCCCGAGACGGCGCGGTCCGTGGAATCGCTCGGCGTCGACTCCGACTCCAACTCCCTGCGGCGACTCCAGAATCGCGCGGTGATCCGCGAGGGAGCTCCCGGGCGCTACTATCTCGATGTCCCATCTTGGGAGGCGCTGCGGCGCATGCGCCGGCGCATGGCATTCGTACTCCTCATCCTCGTGATCGCGGCGCTCGCGGCGGTCGTTATCGGGTTCCGGGTGCGTGTCTCCTGACGAGCGCGCGATTCGAGATCTGATCGCCAAGTGGCTGAGGGCAAGTGCCGAAGGTGATTCGGCGACGGTGCTCTCGCTCATGGCCGACGACGTCGTGTTTCTCGTCGCCGGCCAGCCACCCTTCGGGAAGGCGCAGTTCGCGAAGGGGATGGACGCGCTGGCGAGCCACCGCATCGTTTCCAATTCGGATGTGCGCGAGGTCGTCGTGAGCGGCGATCTCGCCTACGCGCGGACGCAGCTCAGCGTGACGATGACGCCCGTCGCCGGCGGCCCACCGCTGCGTCGCTCCGGTCCGACGCTCAGCATCCTTCGCCGCGTCGCCGACGGCCGCTGGCTGCTGGCGCGCGACGCCAACCTGCTGACCGTCGAGAAATAAGAAGCAGATCCCTTCTGTGAAGCGGCGCCCAGTGTCAAGCCCCAAGCGAGCTTGCCAGTGAGAGTGCGTTGAGTTGTGCATGCGAACCTCGAGGTGCTGCTCAGCCTTCTGTTCGCGCTCTACCGAAATGAGGCTCACGGCCTC
>DATEHJ010000037.1:0-11228 GCA_035279645.1 Gemmatimonadaceae bacterium | reverse complement strand
TACACCTGGGTCGGGTCTCAGGTGACCGTGCACGATCTCCTCGAGCACATGATCACACGGTCGAGCAACCTCGCCACAAACACGCTCATCGGTATCGTCGGCGCCGCCGACGCGAATGCCACGGCCCATGCGCTCGGGGCGCGAGACATTCAGGTACTGCGCGGCGTAGAGGACGGCAAAGCCTACGCGGCCGGCATGAACAACATGACGACGGCGCGCGACCTGGCGACGTTGATGACGGCGATCGAGAGCGGCTTGGCGGCATCGCGGGTAGCTACGGACTCGATGCGCGCGATCCTGTCGAGACAGGAGTTCAACGACGAGATCCCCGCGGGCCTGCCGCCGGGCACCCGCGTCGCGCACAAGACGGGGCAGATCACCGGGCACCTGCACGACGCCGCGATCGTCTACCCACAGCGACGAGGACCGTATGTGCTCGTCGTGCTGACACGAGGCATCGACGACGAGAAGGTTGCGCGTTCACTCATCGCGGACATCTCGAAGCTCGTCTACGAGCACGCGACCGCGGTCGCCGGCGCCGCGGCCGCGCGAGGTGCGCGATGAAGGTCGCCGTCGGTGCTGATCACGCCGGATTTCCCCTCAAGGAAAAGCTGGTCGACACGATCCGCGAGGCGGGACATCAAGTGATTGACTGCGGCGCGGAGCAGTTGATACCAGGCGACGACTACCCGGACTATGCCGAGCGCGTGGCAAACGCAATTCGCGACGGCCAGGCCGATCGGGGAGTCCTCGTCTGCGGCAGCGGCGTCGGCGCGTCAGTGGCTGCGAACAAATTCGTGGGCATTCGCGCGGCGCTGTGCCACGATACCTTCTCGGCACACCAGGGCGTCGAGGACGACTCGATGAACGTTCTCTGCCTCGGCGCGCGCGTCATTGGACCGTCGCTCGCCGAGGAGCTCGTGATCGCTTTCCTGCGCGCGCGCTTCTCGAACGCCGAACGCCACGCGCGGCGACTGGCCAAGATCATCGGGTTCGAGAAGCAGCCCGCACAGGCCTGACGGAGGCCGACGCCTAACGGCCCACGCCGACCGTGAGGCCGACGAGGAGCGTTCGTCCCGCTGCCGGCTCGTAGAACTTCGCTGTAGCCGCTGTTCCCGTCGCGTTGATCGCGACGGAACTGACATATTTCTTGTCGAAGAGATTCTGGACGCTCACGACGGGCGTGACCCAGGGCATGCGGCCAAGGCCGTCGGCGCCGAGGCGGACGTTGTAGACCGCGAAGCCGGCGGCGCGTGCGGTATTGGCGTCGTTCACGTAGATGGCGCTCTTGGCGAGAGCTTCGACGGTGGCGAACGCGGAGCTGAAGCGCCACGTCGCGCTTCCCTCGATCTGTTGCTCGGGAATGCCGGGGACCACATTGCCTGCGAACTGCGTTCCCGCCGATAAGAAGTCTCGAAACCGAAAGTGCGAGTACGAGTACGCCGCGCTCAAGGCAACAGGTCCGACATCTGTCCCACCGGAGAGCTCGACACCGTTGCGGCGCGTGCGGCCGGCATTGCGGTAGTAGGTGCGGCCGTTGCCATTTGGCACCTGATACGGAATCAGCTCGTCGCGCACCTCGGTGTCGAACACCGCGAGGTCGTACTGAATGCGATTGGCGAGAAAGCCCTTGAGCCCGGTCTCGTAGGTCGTCGAGAACTGTGGCTTGAGATCGTAGTTGAGCCCCGCATTACCGTTAGGCTGGTTCCCGAGCTCAGTGGTCGTCGGCGTCTCGAAGGCCGAGCCGACATTCGCATAGAGCGCCGAGCCAGGCGAGAGACGTACGACCGCGCCGCCCATCGGGCTCACGGCGTGAAGGACGCGCGTGCCCGAGTCGTCGCGGCCGTCGCTGAGAAAGTGATCCTGGAGTTGAAAGCGAACGTAGTCGGCACGGACGCCGCCGCTGAAACTGACGCGATCGCCTGCCTGAAACTCGTCGCGAATGTATGGCCCCGCGCTCGATACGAGCTCGCGCTGATCGAGCTGGAGCACGCCCTCTTCGGCGGGAAGCGTTGGACAGTTCGCGTTCGCCGCGGTGGCGGCGTTGCAATTCGCCCAGTTTCTCCGCAGATCGTTTTGCATCGCGCCGTCGACGCCAATGCTCAAGCGCTGCCTAACGCCGACGTTGATGGGGAGGGTCGCTCGCGCAGCGCCGCCAAACTGGACGCGACCCACGTCCACGACCGCGAACGTTTGCGGATTGTACAGATCGCGCGTTCCGCCGTAGACCTGTGCGAACAGCTCTCCACCACGGGCATCGGTAAGCGGACGAGTCGCCGAGAGGCCGAGCTGAATCTGACGGACGACCTTGCGTGACAGCGCTCGCACCGACGACGAATCGGGCAGACGCGGGTTGGCGTCGAACTGCGAAAGCGTCAGCGCGCCGGGGTTCTGCGCGGTCGGCTCGTCGAAGCCCAACCCCTGGAAAACGAAATCGGTGCCGGCAGCGGTTGCGCCAACGCGGAGGTAGCCGTTGGTGAGCTCTTGATGTGAGTAAAGACGAAAGTTGTTCGCCAATGTGTGGCCAACGTTGCCCTGATAGAACATCGCGTCCGTCGATCCGCCGACGGCGGCCGTCACGCGGCGCGTCCCGTAGTCGCCGAGCCAAGACCGCACCTGCGCCGCCACAGGGCCGGCGGGAGGACCGACGGACCGAATGTCGATGACGCCACCTCCCGCGTTGCCGTAGAGGGCAGACGCGGTTCCGCGGATCGCCTCGACGCGCCCAACTGACTCGAGGTCGAGATAGTCGATCGGCGTTTGTCCGTCGGGCAGAGTGAGCGGCATGCCGTCGCGAAGGACACGGATGCTGCGCACTCCGAACTGCGATCGCGCGCCGAAGCCGCGAATGGAGATGCGCGCGTCCTGCGACGGATTGTTTCTGTTGGCGACGGTGACGCCGGGGAGAACGAACAGTGTCTGATCGACGAGGAGGTGCGTCTGACCGGGGCGCGCGCTATCGGGTCGCGTCTCGCTGATAGCGAAAGGGAGGTCGAGTGCCGAGCGGCCTATATCGCGAGTGATCGTGACGACCGGCGGCAGCTTGGTGACGGAGTCCTGAGCGCGCGCGATCGCCGGGGCGACGGCGCAGAGGGCGAGGAATCCAATTGTCGGGAAGCCCTGATGGCGAACCGCGTCGAGCGATGGCGGCCGATCCGTTCGCGGAGTCTGCATGGTTCTCGCTGTGATTCGGTCCATGTCTAGCGGAACACCCGACGGGGGGCGTTGGCGTCACGTTCGACCTCGCCAATCTACAAGGTCACGCACGAGTTCCCTGTTGTGAAGGTGCGAGAAACGAGATTGGTCACTCGCGAAGTCAGTTGGGCGACCGTACGGTTCCGTCGCCTGCAGGGGGCCGACTATCTTGCTGGCAGACCCGGTAGCTCAGTTGGTAGAGCAACGGACTTTTAATCCGTAGGTCGCGGGTTCGAAACCCGCCCGGGTCATTGGTCTCACGCGAGATGAGCACGGCCAGCCACGTTGTGAGCGCATCGAGCGAGCCGCGGAGCCCATCGAGCGAGCCGCAGAGCGCATCGAGCCAGCCGCGGAGCGCATCGAGCGAGCCGCGGAGCGCATCGAGCCAGCTGCGGAGCGCATCGAGCCAGCTGCGGAGCGCATCGAGCGAGCCGCGGAGCGCATCGAGCGAGCCGCGGAGCGCATCGAGCCGAGATATCAGCGCGGCGAGTCGCGTTCGTACGGCATCGAATCGTGTTGTCAGCGCATCGAGGCGACTTCGTCGTGCTTCCAAGCGCGTAAACAGCGCTACGAGTCGCCGTGGCAGCACGTCGAGTTGTGTTGTACGGCGCTGCGAGTCTACATTATCCCGCTCTGCGCTGCTTCAACAGCGCATCGAGGTCACTTGTCGGACGATCGAGTCGTGTCTAGCACGCGTCGAGTCGATTGAGACATCGCTCAAGGCGACTTTGCAGGCCTGCGAGGGCACCTTGACACGCCTAGGGATGCCGCGACAGCCAAACAAATCGACTGAGACAGGTCTGGAGCTGACCCTGCACCGCGTAGAGACGAGTTGGCAGCGGTTCGAACGCAGTTTGCAGACGATCGAATCGAGTTCGACGCGCATCGAGTCGAGTTGGTAGCGCATCGAGACGACTTGACCGGCCTTCGAGCGCACTTGGCACGGTCCGAAGACAAGGTTGTCGCCACAACCGCATCGACCTGTCAGGCTTCGAGTCAACGTCGCGGCGCGTAGAGAAGCCGTTCCTGATCCCATTGCCGGATCCCGCGACGCCTAACGCGAGCGCAGCAACAGGGACACTGAGACCTCGTGCGGCGGTGTATCGTATAACAGGTTTGCCACCCACCTCGATAGCACCACCATGGGTCACTGTGAGGGTGGCCATCGGGTGAGCGGACAGGCACCAACACCAACGCTTCTCTCGCCGTACATCAATGTATCGGCGCGCCGCAGTGTCAACGCCCGACGTCCGCATTTCTGGACGTTAGCGTGTCCCAAAAAGCTCTCGATTCAGAGGGGAAATCGAGGGGCGGTTGTGTCTGCCGGTTGCCTATCGCCCTGACTGGACCTTCTAATCCTGTTCGAAGCCGCTCGGGTCATCCTCCGCATGTCGTGCCCCTGTGCCGCGTTAGGCATCCGATGTCGCGAACAGCTTTGTGTGTGCACCGTCGTCGCTCCGCGGCAGATCCGGCTGTTGCTCGACAATGGCCTTGGGCGTGCAGTGGGGATCGCTTCATCACATTCTCGGGGAAGTCCGATGCGTAGGCTATTCGGCGCGTTCTTGCTCATCCTCGCAGCCGCGTGCAACAGCGACTCGACCTCACCTGGAACCGGGACGCTCAGCGGCAGCTACGTGCTGCGAACCGCGAATGGCATCCCGGTTCCCGGCATCGCCTCGCAGGACGCCAGTGGCGTTTACGAGGTTCTTCATGGACGCATCGTATTGCATAGCGACATGAGCTTCGTAGACAGTCTCTCGGATCGCTTCACGCCCACCGGGAGCGCGGCGCAGCCACGAATCGACGTTCGCATCGGAACATATGTCCAAACGGGCAACAACATCACGCTCAGCTTTCAAGGCTCGAGTGGACTCCAGTCCTACTCGCTGACGTGGATCGATCCGACCTCCCTCGCGTACTCCGAGCCGGAGCTCTCCCTGATCTACTCGAAGTAGCTGCCGAACGACTAACGACGGACGGGAGGGACATGACGTGACGCACGGCTCGCGTAGGCGGTCCGAGTGGGAGTCCAGCTCCACCTCACTTTGATACCCACCCGAACGAGCCGTGCAGACAATCTGGTTGGATCTGATGCATCCCGGCGTGCCCGTGATCGAGAAGGTGATTCGCACCGTTGTCGTCTACGCCTTCCTGCTCATCGGATTGCGGCTCGCGGGAAAGCGAGAGCTCACTCAGCTCAATCCGTTCGATCTCGTCGTCCTGCTGCTGCTGTCGAACACAGTTCAGAATGCCATCATCGGCGAAGACAATTCGCTCGCGGGGGGCATTCTTGGCGCCGCGGTGCTGCTGGCGCTGAACGGTGTGCTCGTGCGCGTGCTCTTTCGCTGGGGAAAGCTCGACGCGATCGAGGGAAGGCCGGATCTCCTCATCCGCAACGGCCGCATCATTCGCAAGCACCTCGACCGTGAGCTGATCACGCTCGCCGAGCTCGAGTCGGCCGCGCGACGCCAAGGACTGGAGTCACTCGCGCATGTGAAGCACTGTCGTCTCGAGACGGGGGGCGCGCTGACGTTCATTGCGAAGCATCCAACCGACGACGAACAGCGCCACCACGATCTGATGCTACACCTCGAGCGAATCGAGGGTGTTCAGCGTTCGCTCAAGGAGCAGGTCGACGCGCTCGGCCGGAAGATCGACGGGAGCGCGAACCGCAGTTGATCGCCGCCGCGCGCGGCGTCGAGCTGACTGACGAGGGCCGCGCGCACTCGCTTGACGGCGAGATCACCCAGCGCCGGCGACCACGGTGCGACGCCGAGCACGCTCGACGCCCACCCGGGGCGGCCGTCGAGCGCGAACCACCGTGCGCGCATGCGGACGAGGCCGAGGGCTCGGGCGTCGAGTGCCATGTCGAGGAGCGACTGCCGAGCGCGCAGCTCGGGTCCGAGCGCGCCGAGGTCGGCGCAAACCGTGGGACCCTTGCTCGTTAGGCGCAGGGGGTCGTCGTCGAAGAGCGAAGGGCTGAGCGTAATGCGCCGGCGCGGTAGCTGGACCGACAGGACGTGCCGAACGAGCAAGTAGGGATCGACGGTGCGCGCATCGGCCCATTGCGCGAGAAACCCATCTCGCACCGACTCCGGCAGGTAGGTCATCTCCTCGACGGCATCGACGAGCGGCCGAGCGGCGCCCAGAATCATCGCAACCGGCGACACGGTGGTATAGCCCGTGAGCGCCGCATCCTGAACGGCCGAGAGATATCCGTCCGATCGTCCCTCGCGCGCAAGCGAGACGGCGACCAGCCAATCGACACTGCGTGCGAAAACTTCGGCGGGGCGCTCCTCGGTTGGCTGCGCGCCGCGCCGCGCAACGCGCGCCGCCGCCAGATCGCGCATCGACGACGCGAGTGGACCGCGCTGTTCGCGCACAGCGCGGTCGGTGCTGTACCCGCTGCCTGCATAGAGGCTGCGCGCCGCCTGCCAATCGAGATCGTGCGCCAGCTCATGCGCAAGCGTTCCGGCTGACGAGAAGATCGACATGCGGATCGTCCGCGTCGCTGGGTCGTGCAGCGCGAGGATCGTGTCCGGCAATCCACCGGCGGCGACGGCGATGCGGAGCCCGGCGACCGAGAAGCCACTGAGCACGCGCTGCAAGTCGCGAAGGCTCGTCCCGATCATGCGCAGGTAGTAGGGCTGCCAATCGCGACGCACGTCCCTATCGAAGCTGACGCCGGCGAGACCGAACTCAGCGCGAAGATCGGCGACGCTGGGCGCTTGCGAGCCGGGAAACCAGGGAAGCTCCTGGGCCATCGCGCGAAGCGACGTCGCGGCACCGAGCACCGCAAGCGCGCCGGCGGCGCGGGCGGTATCTCCGCTCGCGAGCAGCATGTCGTAGCCGCCCGCGAGCGTTTCCGCGTTCAGAGAGCTCGAAACGAACTGCGTGCGTGCGCTCTCGAGCTCCGGTGGCAATTCGCCACCGAGCAGCTGGGTGCGATGGGTGCGCACGGTGACGGCCACAGGTGGTTCGGGCGGCTGGGTCGCTCCCGTGACAACAAGGCGCCACGCCGCGGCCGCGCCGAGCAATGGCGCGTTGGCGGTGGATGTCGCGTCCGCGACGCGCGAGGAATTGCTGAGGGCGCGAATGGACTGGAGCAGTCGCGGAACGGCCGCGAGTGCATCCGACTGAAGCTGATCGTCGAGCGGTTCGGCGGATGGCTGTTCGACGACCAGTGAGCGAGCACGCCGGCGCCTAACGAGCTCGGCCAGCGGATCGAGATGCTGAGCGTCGGCGACGCGAAGCAGGTCGCGCACATCGGCCTGGGCAAGCGCGCGATCACGAAGGAGCGCGGCGATCTGAGCGGCGACGGCGTCGCTCTGGTCAGAGACGGTCTGTTCGCCGGCAGCGAGCGAATACGCGACTCGAACGGTCAGCTCGCCAGCGCGTGGATCACGCGCGGATTCGATCGCGTGCTGAATGAGCGCCACGTGCGCCAAACCCGATGTGTGCTCGTCGAATCCGTCGGCGACGACGGGATCGATGACGTACGCATCGCCCCGCCGGAGCCTCGAGAGAATCGCCCACGCGACGCGAGCGCGCGTTGAGTCGTCGAGACGCGGGTCAGCGAGCGCGAAATCGGCAAGCCGGAACGGGCTCCCGAGGCCAAGACGCAACCGCTCCAGGTAGCCGAGGGCAATCGCGGTGGCCGGGGTAATCTGCGCCGGATTGGAAGCGGGACGCTCGAGCACGACGAGTGAGTCGTAGTACGCCGCCGCACGACGCATATGGGCCGCGGCGTCGCCGCTCATCTCGGGTCGCGTGCGCAGCCATCCCGCCGTCGCGACGACGGCGAGCAAGGTCGCTGTCAACAGCAGCGAGAATCGCCGATGATTGCCGAGAATGGCCATCATTTTCTCAGTACCCGTGTCTCACGAGAGGGTTGCCGCTCGAGTTTCCCTCACCGCACGCATGCGTCTATCATCCGATCACACCATGAAGCAAATGCGCCCTTTCTTCGTCGTCCGCCTCGGGCTCGCCGCCCTCGGTGTCTTCGGAACTTCGCTCCGCGCGCAAGCGCAGTCGGAGTCGCCGTCGCCTACCCGTGCCGTCGCGGATGACATGACCGTCTCGGTGATGCCGCGGCGACCGGACCTGGGCTCGCTGGTGCTCCTTTCATTTAGACGCGCGAACCCCTCCAGCGATTCCATCGCGTCAGTCACGGGATGGATGGCCGGGGAGCCGCTGCACTTCCGCATGGATAGCACGGGCACTGACCGTGCCTTCGGCGCGGTTCCGCTCGAAGCTTCGGATAGTGTCGTTGCGCGTGTCATCCTTCACCTGACATCCGGCGCTGTCGACACGCTGCGAACGGTTGTCGTCGTTCCACATCATGTCACGGCGACCGCGGCGAGGCGGTCGGCGAGCGCGCGACGGCTCCGCGTGTCGAAGGTCTACACGGCCAGGCCGGACTCGCTGACGGAAGCGCGCATCGAGCGCGAGAACGCGGAAGCGAGAGCTGTGGGGCGCCATGCGCATCTGACGCCGGCGCTATGGAGCGAGCCGTTCATTCGGCCGCGCTCGTCGCGCATAACGAGTTCGTTTGGTTCCGGACGACTATTCAACGGTCGGTTGTCGAGCAGCCACGGCGGCGTGGATTTCGAGGGTCAGCCGGGAGATCCCGTCCGCGCGGCCAATCGTGGGATCGTCGCGCTCGTCGAGAACTTCTTCCTCGCGGGGAACGTGGTGTACGTGGATCACGGCGACGGCGTGGTGACGGGATATTTTCACCTGACGCAGGCAACGGTCGCGGTAGGTGACACTGTCGAGCGGGGACAGCAGATCGGAATCGTCGGCGCGACGGGTCGTGTGACGGGCCCGCATCTGCATTGGAGCGCACGGTACGGCGAGCATACGGTGGATCCGATGGGATTGATCGAGCTCAGCCGTGTGCTGGTGCCGACGCCGCGGCCGAAGGCGACGTCGAAGCGCTGAGCGGCCTGTCATCCCGAGCGAGGCGAGGGATCTGCTTCGTTCCGGCGCTTGAAGCAGATGACTCATGGAATGAGCAAACACTAACGCGAAAGTTCTCGCCGTGAGGCGGCACGGCTCTCGTTAGGCTCGTTCGACACCGGGCGCGGGCCCCGTCGCGGAGTTTCGCCGCGCGCCGCGCGTTGGGACGAACCGTTTAACCCTGCCAATCGACGATTCGTCACATCAAAATGTTCCATTGTTGGGACATTATCTGTTTTCGGAAGTTGAACAAATCCTGCTCGTTATTCTTCGAGGCCGGTTGACACCACGCGGCGCGTCCGACTACTTACCCTGTCAGCATTTTCGGCCGGAACTCTCCCACCCTGAGAATCGCGCACTGGGTCGCGTCGCGATGCAATGGTGCCTCACGAGTGTCCGCCGAGCGTTCCGCCGTTCTCCTCGGGTTCCGCGCCGGTGCGACGAGTGAGACGCCCCGTCCTTTTTCACCGTGAGGTTACGCACGTTATGACGAGTCACCTGAGAGGTGTTCTCGCTGGCCTGTTCCTCGGCATTGTGCCCGCTATCGCGAGCGCACAGCAGCCGACGATCCTGACCGGACGAGTCACCACGGATGCCGGAACGCCCCTCCAGGGCGCCAGCATCACGATTCCCGCACTGAGTCTGGGCGCGTACTCCCAAGCGGATGGTCGGTACTCGTTTACCGTCCCCGCTACACGATCGACGGGTCAGCTCATCCGCGTGACCGCACGGCGAATCGGGTTCCGCGCCCAAGCCGTGAACGTCACGCTCTCTGGCGGGACGGTCACGCAGGACTTCACGCTCACGACCACGCCGACGGAAATCAGCGGTGTCGTCGTCACAGCGTTGGGACAGTCGCGTGAGAAGAGCCAGGTGGGCACCTCCGTGCAGCAGATCAGCTCACAGGAGCTCACGCAGACCAAGGGCCAGAGCATCGTCGATCAGATGTCGGGTAAGGTCTCGGGCGTCGCGATCACCGGCAGCGGAAGCCCAGGCGGTTCGAGCATGATCACGATTCGCGGCTCGAACTCGATCACCGGCGACAACACGCCGCTCTTCATCGTCGACGGCATACCGGTCGCGAAGACCGATCACGGCGCGACGCCCTACGGCGGCTGGGACGAGGGATCGGTGCTCAACGATCTCAATGCCGACGACATCGAGACGATGACGGTGCTCAAGGGCCCCAACGCGGCGGCGCTCTACGGATCGCGCGCGGCGAACGGCGTCGTCCTGATCACCACGAAGAAGGGTGGCAACACCGGCGGCAACGTGCGCTCGGAGTTGAACACCTTCTATACGATGGAGAACCCATCGATCCTGCCCACCTATCAGAACCAGTACGGCCAGGGCGCGGCCGGTAATTTCAAATTTGTGGATGGCGCGGGAAAGGGCATCAACGACAACGCCGATCAGAGCTGGGGTCCGAAGCTCGACGGCCGGCTGATCGACCAGTTCACGGGAAAGCAGCAGCCGTGGGTCGCGCACCCCGACAACGTGAAGGACTTCTTCCAGACGGGACACACCGCGTCGGCGACGATCGCCGTCAGCGGCGGCACGGACAAGGCGAACGCCCGACTCTCGGCCGGTGAGGACAATCTCACCAGCTTCATTCCCGGCACATTCCTCACCAAATCGAACGCGCTCTTGACGGGCGACCTCCAGATCACGCCGAACCTCAGCACGACGGCGACGATCAACTACATCCGTAACGTAGGCCGCAACCGTCCGGGCCAGGGCTACGGCAACTCGATTCTCGAGAGCTTCGTCTGGTTCGGCCGCCAGGTCGACATGAACGCGCTCAAGAATGGGTGGCAGAACAGCGGCGCATTGAACGGCGGTCCGGCCGACCGTGAGTTCAACTGGAACTACAACTTTCACAACAACCCGTACTTCCTGATGTACGGTAATCCCGAGAACGATGCACGCGATCGCCTGCTCGGAACCGTTTCGGCGAGCTATCACATGCTCGATTGGCTCACCGCCACGGGCCGCATGGGAAGCGACTGGTATCGCTACCAGGTCAGCCAGAATTTCAGCCCGGCTGACATCACCGGCCCGAATAGTGGAGT
>DATEHJ010000036.1:0-5740 GCA_035279645.1 Gemmatimonadaceae bacterium | reverse complement strand
CCCGTCGATGTTCTCGCGCACCCAACGCTCCTCCCGCTCGCGCTTCGCCGGCTGCCGCTCGAGGAGCTGTGGACCGAGCAGCGGGAGGAACGCGCCGTTCGCGCGCTCGCTGCGGCCGGCATCGCGTTCGAGATCTCCAATCGATACCGGCCACACGAACGATTCGTTCGGCGTGCCTGGGAGGCGGGCGTTCGGATCTCCCTCGGCTCGGACGGACATACCTTCGCGCAGGTCGCGGACGTCGCGTTCCCACACCTCGTGGCCCGTGAGGTCGGCGTCCCCGACGAACAACTCTACGATCCGTTGCGTCACGGCTCTCGCACGGGCTTTTTCAAGGCCCGATCGAAACGCGTCGGCTGACTCGCGACTGCTCTCGTGATCCGCTATCACGCTCGGTACGTCGTTCCCATTGCGGCCCCACCCATCCGCGATGGCGTCGTCGCCGTCGAAAATGGCCGCATCGCGTTCGTCGGCCCCGATCACGACGGGCCCTCGACGGACGTCGTCGATCTCGGTGACGTCGTGCTCCTCCCCGGTCTCGTCAACGCGCACTGTCATCTCGAGCTCACCGCCATGCGCGGCTTCCTCGAGGACGCTGATTTCCGCAGCTGGATTGTTCGCCTAACGAATGCGAAGCGCGCCGTTCTTTCGCCCGAGATGCTTCTCGACGCCGCGCGATATGGGATCGCGGAAGGCCTCCGCCATGGCGTGACCACGTACGCCGACACCTGTGACTCCGGCGTCGCCTTCGACGCGATGCGTGAGTGCCACGTCCGCGGCATCATGTATCAGGAAGTGTTCGGCCCCGATCCCCGCCAGTGCGACGGGGCGCTCGGCGAGCTTCGCGAGAAGGTCGAACGAATGCGGCCGCTCCAAACGCCGCTCGTACGCGTTGGCGTCTCACCGCACGCCCCGTATACGGTCTCCGATGCGCTCTTCGCTGCCGTGGCGAGTTATGCGAGTGCTGAATCGCTTCCCATCGCCGTCCACATCGCCGAGAGCGATTTCGAGCACGAGCTCATCGCGCGCGGCGCTGGTCCCTTCGCCGAGGGACTTCGGACCCGAAACATCCCGGTCGCACCGCGTGCACGATCGCCGATCGAGTTGTTGCATGCGCGAAAGGTGCTCGCCGCGCACCCCCTCCTCATTCATTGCATACGAGTCGACGATGCGGACATTGCTCTTATTGCGGAGGCCCGTTGCGCGGTTGCTCATTGTCCCGCCTCGAACGCGAAGCTCGGGCATGGCACGGCGCCGTTGACGCGGTTTCTCGCCGCCGGCATCGATGTCGGAATCGGTTCCGATTCGATGGCCAGCAACAACCGCATGGATCTTCTCGAGGAGGCGCGCTTGGCGGCGTTCGTTCAGCGCGCCAGCAGTCGCGACTTCCGCCAGATAAGCGCTGCGAAAGTTCTGACACTCGCCACGCTTGGGGGCGCGCGAGCCCTCGGGATCGATGGCGAAGTCGGCTCCCTCGAGCCTGGCAAGGCCGCCGACCTCGCAGCTTTTCCCGTGCGTTCGGTGGGTCCGGTTTACGATCCTGTGACCGCCGCGATCTTTGCCCTTCCCGGTACCACTGCCTCGTTCGTTGCGGTTGCGGGGAAGGTACTGGTCCAGGACGGAGTCCTTCTCCAGGAGGACAGGTCCCTCGAGGACCGCGTAGAGCACAGCGCGAGCGCTCTACGGAACTGGTTGCAGAGTACCTAAAACCCTATAAGCTCCACTCAACGGGCCACCACCACACGCCACGCGACCGGCGACGAGCGCAGGCCATTTTGGCCGGGCGCTCCTTGTCGAGTATTTTGCGCGCGAATAGCTTCCGAAGTACTCGTACCTTCCAGGCGCATCCATTCGTCGTCAGGGAAGGAGGGTGACGCGTACCTTTTTCGAGCGGTCCACCTCTACAATTGGGGCACGCGCGGGTAGCGCCGCGCGACTTCGAACAGGCCAGCTTGCGACTGCAGGCTGTCGAGCGAGACGCGCACGAAGGCTTACGGAGGTCCTGCGTGGTCGTTGGCTGTTTGGCTCTGAATGCGTCGTTCGAGCCTCTCACCATGGTCCCGATGCGAAGAGCTCTTCGCCTCGTGATCGATGGCAAGGCTGAAATTGTCGAAGCGGATTTCGACAAGGTCGTCCGCTCCGAACGGCTGACCATGCCGCGACCCGCCGTCATTCGCCTTACGAAGTTCATCCACGTGCCTCGGCGCTTCCGGCGGCAGGTGACGAACACATTTCTGTTCGCTCGCGACCGCTACCGTTGTCAGTACTGTGGCCGGCACGCAACTGAGCTCAAGATGCGCGAGGCGCTCACTCGCGATCACCTGATTCCGCTGTCACGCGGGGGCACCAACGACTGGAACAACGTCGTGACGGCGTGCAGCCCGTGCAACACGCGGAAGGGCAATCGTCTCCCCGAGGAGATCGGGATGCATCCGCTGACGCATCCCGTCGAGCCGCACTTTGTGCATCTGAGCTGGGCGGTGCGCCGCTTAACGCCAACCCAGGCGAGATACATCAAGACCTTCTACGGCGACGAGGTCTTGCATCAGATCGAGTTGCTCGAGCACCGTGGTCTCGCCGCGGCGCAAGTCTCGGCCGCTCTCGGTCACGCTCACCGCCACTAGCGCTCTGCGCTATCCGGCCGTAAACGTCTCGGACCGCTGTTCGTAGTGACGGCGCTCGCCGCCTAACAAGCGCGAGAGCAGCGTTCCGATGCCGTTCTTCAGCGCGCTTGCCGGATTCGTCTTTCCGCGCACAGCCGGCTGAAATTCGCCACGCAGCCAACGCTGCAGTTCGTCAAGGTCACTGACGTCCAGCGTCGTCACGTCCAGGAACACGTTGTAGTAGTAACGGCTACCAGGCGAGCGCGGTCGCAGCGGCACGCGGTAGGGCCGGCTCAATGGTTCTTCCGCCGACGTCAACGTGGCGTAGCTGCCGAAGTCTTCGAGCTGCTTTCCGTTCTTCCGCACGGCGCGATACACCTGCGAGGCGGGATCATACTGCACCAGGACGTCCCACTCCGTGGCCCCCTCGATGTCGTTGAACAACCCTTTCTCGCGCCACAGCTCGACCTTGTAATGGATTCTGGTCGGGAAGCCATTTCGCAGGAGCTCGCGGGTCGTCGGATCTGTTAAGAGATTCTTACCGACGATACTCGGCGATTGCGTCGCGGCGAATGAGCCCGCCGGAACGATGATGTCCAGTTGCACGGGACTCTGCGCTCGCGCCGCGCCGCTCAGCGGCGTAGCGATTAGAGCAATCGCAAGAACAACGAGCGATCGGGTTGGCAATATCGACAAGGGCTAGAACCTGTGCCGTAACCGCAGGAAGAATCGCAGCGGCTCGCCTGACGATGACATCGCCTTCGCCAGGTAGAATCCAACGCCTCCGAAATCGACTCCGGCGCCGATATCCGTTCTGAACGTGTTGAACGACGGGATGCGCCCGCTCGCGTACGTCAGCGATCCGTCGGGCGGCCCGACGAGCCAGCCACGTCCGGCATCGGCGAAAACAACCCAGTTGCCGGTGCTGTGAAAATGATGCGCCCGCGCACGAGGCGCTCCGTTGATGTGACCACTCACACCGGCGTCGTCGTGCGACTCCCAGTCCGGCTGGAAATCGAAATGCAGATCACCCCGATACTCGGCCTGCAAGAGCGCAATGCGATCGCACAGCGCCGGCTGACCCGGAAACGCCGGACCGACGTTGCAGGTTCCGAGATCCTCTCCGGAGCGATCGCTTCGGAATCCATAACCCGGCATGACACCCGGTCCATCGACCGAAACACGTCGCTCGATTGGCAGCGGGTCGCCGCTCAGCCACCCACCTATGAGCGCGCGCAAGTTCAGCTGCGCTTCGGGCGACACGCGATTGTATCGACGAATGTCGAGGAACCCGCGCGAGTACGTCGTCGGAATTGGCGGAGTAAAGGAGATATCCGTGCCGCCCGCCGCCGTTGCGACGTTCACGCGCTCCAACGTGCCGACGCCGCGCTCCCAGTCCGCGCTGATGTGCCAGCCCGACCAAGGGTTGTCCTCGTCATTCCGAGTGTCGACGACGAACGAGCCGGTCGCGATGTGCATCCGCCCCTCGTCCACCGGTGGATTGGGTCGCCAATCCACTTCACTGTGGAACAGCGTGAATGGGTTTCGTGTGTCGCGTGTGAGCCAACGCTCGTCGCTGAACCCTCCCGTTAGGCTCACCCCGCGCCATGCGAATAGCGATGCCGACGCACTCGCGCCGTGTCGCTGGAAATAGTCGCGATAGTCGCGGTGGCCCAGGAACGACGCCAACCCAACTTCGAGATCGGAGAGCTGCCACGGTTCGACGCCTTCGACGACGTTGAACAACCGGCCGCCGAGTGCGAATCCTTCGAAGCGCCCGATTCGGAGCTCGCCGCGCACGTTGTGGCCAACGTCGTCCTCGCGCGACGCGAAACTGCTGCCGGTGCGGAAAATGGCGTATGCGTCGAGACGCGTGCTGCCCCAAGATGCTGTTCGATTGATCTGAGGACCGAGGTTGATCGGCAATCCCTCAACCCGGTTGTAAGCGCCGGCTGAAGCAATCTGTAGCTTGCTCCAGCTCCGATCGGCTCTGCGGTGCTCCCAACGGCGCCACCAGGGATCGGGAGAACCACCGCTGCCTAGCGTGTCGTGCTCCGCGATGATCTGATCGCCATCCTGGCGATAGCGAA
The DNA here is from genome assembly GCA_035279645.1 of Gemmatimonadaceae bacterium. GTDB lineage: Bacteria > Gemmatimonadota > Gemmatimonadetes > Gemmatimonadales > Gemmatimonadaceae > AG2. The sequence goes on along the minus strand of DATEHJ010000036.1, from coordinate 1,047 downwards.
TCGGTTCACGGTAGATCCGAATTTCGCCACCGATGTCGGCGACGTCCCGTCCTTCCACGTCTCCACCCACCACCAATAAGTCGCCGTCGATGCGGGCGGACGGACGCAGAATCACGTCAGAATTGAGAGCGATGACGCGGCCGGTAACGTGGCCGCCAATCGTGAGGGGGCCATTCAGGACTGCGACATCACCGAAGATCTCGCGCCCGCGTTCGATCTCGAGGGGCCCGCTCAGGCGTAGCCCCGAGCTACCGTTGAACAGGGCGGCGGCCTCACGAGCCACGTCCGCCGGCAGGCCGCGCCGGCCGAACACCGTATCGGCTGATGTCCGCTCCTGTCCCGCGGCGACAGCGACGCACGCCGGCAGCATCGCCACCGCGATCGCTAGTGATATCCGCATTGCTACTCCATCGTAGAAGGGTTCGCCCGTCGCTGGGCACCCCGCGTACCACCGAAGCCTCGATTATAACGATCGCAATGAGAAAGAGTTGACAAGTGCATACTAGCTCAGCGCATCTTGATTGTCCTCATGGGGCCACACCGAGAACGTGTCGCTCCGACGTCACTCCTCCCCGCCTACTGAAATACCGAGCCGTTTCATTCTGCGATAGAGATTGGGCCGATCTGTTTTCAGCCGCCGAGCCGCCTCCGCGACGTTGCCGGTCGCCATCGAGAGCGCCCGTGTGATCAGCATCTTCTCGTAGTCGTCCAGCGTCTCGCTCAACGAGCTGTCGAGACCGGAGGGATCCGGAAGCGGCGCTGGCGGCTGGGCTCCCCCCCGTCGGGCATCGCCGTCGATCGACAGCACGACGGCGACGTCCTCTGCCTCCACCGGCAGACCGGCGTGAAGAATGGCGAGTCGTTCGACGATGTTCGCGAGTTCCCGGATGTTGCCTTGCCAGCGATGCCGTGTCAGGAGCGCCATCGCTTCCTCCGTCCACGACGGCTGCGCCTGTCCCGTACGTATCCGGTGCAGGGCGGAGAAGTGGCGAACGAGCGCGGGGATATCGCTCGGCCGCTCGCGAAGGGGCGGCAAGGGAATCGGGA
>DATEHJ010000035.1:0-6219 GCA_035279645.1 Gemmatimonadaceae bacterium | reverse complement strand
AGACCGATACACGTGGTAAGGATACGGGTCCGGTCGGTCAGCTCATCGGTCGCCGCGGTCACTCGACGAGTCCGGATGGTTAGCTCACCGATCCGCGCCGTTAGGGAACAGGTACAACTGGTCACGTTAGCGCAACGGGAGGACAGCTGACGCGTCGCCTCTGTCAGACAACGGGTACAGGCCGCCACTTCACCGATACAGGCCGCCACTTCACCGATACAGGCCGCCACTTGACCGATCCAGCCGACCACCTGGCAGATCGACCAGGTCACCTCATCGATCCGGCCGGTCAGCTCATCGGATTCCTATGACAGTAGGAAGCACGCTCGGTGTGTGATTACTCCACCTGCCGCAGCACCTTCCCCACCGTCTCGACAATCTCGTCGATCTGCCGCTCCTCGACGATCAGCGGCGGCGACAGCGCGATGATGTCCCCCGTCGTCCTGATGAGCACATTCTCATCATTGAAGCACGACGTGAACACCTCGAAGGCACGTGCCCCCGGCTTCCCCGGCCGCGAGGCCAGCTCGATACCGGCGACCACTCCCATGTTGCGGATGTCCACGACATGCGGCGCGCTCCGCAGCGAGTGCACCGCATCCTCCCAGTACGGTGTCAGCGATGCCGCTCGCTCGAAGAGCCCCTCCTCTCGATAGACACCCAACGTCGCCAGCGCCGCGGCACAAGCGAGCGGATGTCCCGAGTAGGTATAGCCGTGAAATAACTCGATCCCCTGCTCGGTCGCATTCAAAACGGTTTCGTAGATCCCCGGCTGCACGAACACCGCGCCCATCGGAACCGCCGCATTGGTGATCCCCTTGGCGACCGTCATCAGATCGGGCACGACGCCGAAGCAGTCCGCGGCGAAAGGCGCGCCGAGGCGGCCGAAACCCGTGATCACCTCGTCGAAGATGAGCAGGATGCCGTGCTTCGTGCAGATCTCCCGCAGCCGCTCGAGGTAGCCCTTCGGCGGAATGAGCACGCCCGTGGATCCCGCCACGGGCTCGATGATCACCGCCGCAATTGTCGATGCGCCATGCTTCTGGACGATTGCTTCGAGTTGATCGGCAAGCTCCTTCCCGTGCTCGGGCTGGCCGCGCGAGAAAGCGTTGCGCGACGGGTCGTGCGTATGCGGCAGGTGATCGACGTTAGGCAGGAGCTGCGCCGCGAACTGCTTCCGGTTCGTCTCGATCCCGCCGACCGAAATCCCGCCGAAGCCTACACCGTGGTACGCGCGCTGCCGGCCGATGAGCTTCGTCCGCGTCGGCTCCCCCTTCGCCTGCCAATACGCGAGCACGATCTTGAGCGCGCTGTCCACCGCCTCGGATCCAGAGTTCGTGAAGAAGACGTGGTCGAGGTCTCCTGGCGTGAGCTCGGCGAGCTGGGACGCGAGCTCGAACTCCAGCGGGTGACCCATCTGGAATCCGGGGGCGTAATCCATCCGCGCCGCCTGCTGGGCGATGGCGCGCGCGATCGGCTCGCGACAGTGCCCGGCGTTCACGCACCAGAGCCCTGCCGTGCCGTCGAGAATTCGCCGCCCATCGGCGGCCGTGTAGTACATGCCCTTCGCTTCGACGAGCAAGCGCGGCGCGCGCTTGAAGGCGCGGTTCGCGGTGAAGGGCATCCACAGCTCCTCGAGGGACAGACTGGCGACGTCGATGTCGAGGGCCGACTGGGCGGTGGTGACGGTAGACATGAGGCTAGGGGCTAGGGCCTAGGGTGATAGGCGTAATGTCCCGGTCCAGTCGCTATAGTCAAGGGCGAACGGCACGGAGAACGCCATGCCCGAACGGAGCCGCGACGAGCCTAACGAGAACGACCCGACACCGATGGCCTCCACGGCCGAGGTGAAGGCAGTCGTGCAGGGCGTCCAGCGCCGCCACCGCGGCCGCATCAAGTGGGGGATCGGACGCCACACCGCCGAGCTCGCGCTCAAGGCGCTCGACGAGCCGCGCTCGGTGCTCCGCCGTCCGTCGTCGTCAAAGGCGCGTCGGCGGAAGCGACACAAGAGACTGTTGTGAGAACAAGTTGACACGTCCGACGGCGCCGAGCAGCTTCTACGCGAGCGCGTAGGGCGCCTCCAGTCCGCGGAAAGGGACCGAGTCCCGCCTAGAGTCGACGTCAAAATTCGTTAACGCTCTTTTCGGCCCGCATCGCGGACAACGGGCTCTCTCGAAAGGAGCGCTCATGCCCAGCAAAACACTTCCGTCGCGTCCCAACCTGGCGCAACTCAAGCGACAGGCCAACGAGCTGCACAAGCTCCAGCGCGAGAAGAAACTCTCCGCCGCCGCGCGGATCATCGCCAATCACCCCGGATTCAAGAACCGATCGCCGCAGTCGGTGCTCGACGAGCGCCTCCCCCTGGCCGACGCGCAGCTCGTCATCGCGCGCGAGTACGGCTTCGAGAGCTGGGCCGCTCTCAAGCATGTCGTCGAAGCGAAGGGCCGCGTCGCCAAGTACAAGCCGCATCCGAAATTCTCCGAGGCCGCGACCGCGCTCCGGGCCGGGGATCTCGAGAAGCTCCGCAAGCTGCTCGACGCGCATCCAGAGCTCGTGCACGCACGCACGAATCTCGAGCCTCCCTACCATTACTTCACCGGCGCGACGCTCCTGCACCACGTCGCCTGGAACCCGAGTCAGGATATTCCTGTCCCGCCCAACATCGTCGACATCGCGCGCCTTCTGCTCGATCGTGGCGCGGACGTCAACGCCCTTACGCTCGGCCGCAGCATTGGGACGACGATGGGGCTGATCATCACGAGCCGAATGGCGAGCGAAGCCAACGTGTCGGGTCCCCTGATCGACCTTCTGCTCGAGCGCGGCGCCACGCTCGATCTCCGCAGCTCGGACAGCGTCATTCCGGATTGGGGCAAGCAGAATCCCCTCGATGTCGCCCTCTCGAACTACGGGTATCGTGCGGCCGAGAAGATGATCGAGCTCGGCGCGAAGCCCGACGTGTGCGCCGCGGCGGCGCTCGGCCGCCTGGACCTGGTACGTGGGTTCTTTGGCGCCGACGGCCACCTAACGAGTTTACCGCATCGCGGCGGCGCGATCCAGTCCGAGCGCGACGCGATTGGCCTGGCGATGTTGTTCGCGTATGTAAACAGTCATCCTGATGTCGTCGATTTCCTGCTGGAGAAAGACGGCAACTGGAACATGATCGGCGTGAACAACGGCACGGCAATGCATTGGGCGGCGTGGAGCGGCGATCTGCCGATGGTGAAGCGCCTCGTCGCCAAGGGCGCGGACATCAGCAATCGCGAGAACCCATTCTGGTCGACGCCGCTCTCGTGGGCGCAGCACAACAAGCAGACCGCCGTCTTCGAATGGTTCCGCGCGAATTGCGCGATCGACATTCACGACGCGGCGAGCTTCGACTTGCGAGAGCACGTGCAGGCCCGCCTCCGCGAGGACCCCTCGTCGGTCAATAAGCGGCTCGACCAATGGGAGGCGCCGCAGTGCACGCCCTTGTACTGGGCGGCCTGGACGAGGATTAGCGACGTCGACGGCGCGCACGAGCTGGACGACACGAACCGGGTCGGCCTCGTTAGGCTCCTGCTCGATCACGGCGCCGATCCGAATATCGTCGCCGGCGACGGCTACACGCCGCTCGACGTCGCCACTACCGCCGGCGCGAAGAAGATCGCCGCGCTGATTGCCGAACGCGGCGGCAAGCGCTCAGCCGATCTCTGAGCGCGCCGCCGGTCGCCGAATAGGTCAGTCGCCCAGCACGTAGACGCGTGCCGCGTTTCCGCCGAGAATTTGCGTGCGCTCGCTCGCGCTGAACGCGGCGCTCGCAATGCTCGCCTTCATGAGCTCGATGCTCCCAATCGCATGTGGGTAGTCGCTGCCGCCGAGGAGCTGGCTCACGCCGCCGAAGTCGGCCGCGAATCGCAGCGCACGCGCGTCGAAGTTGACCGTGTCGAAATAGAAGCGGCGCAAATACTCGCTCGGCGGCCGATCGATATGCGCGCGACAATCACCAAAGGCGCGCCATCCGCGGTCGAGACGCTCCGCGATGTAGGGAATCGCGCCGCCGAGATGGCCGAGCACCCACTTGATACGCGGATAGCGCTCCGGGACGCCGGCGAACACCAGCTTCGCCGCGGCGAGTGTCGTGTCGAACAAAAAACCCACGAGAGGCATGAGCCAGAAGTCCGTCATCGCCTCGACGCCGACGGGGCTGGTGGGATGAATGTGCAGCACCGCGCCGAGTCGGTCGGCTTCCGCGTACAGCGGCTCGAAGCGCTCGTCGGCCAGGGCGACGCCATTTACGTTGCTGAACAGCATCGCGCCCGCGAAGCGGAGATCGTTCACGGCGCGCCGCAGCTCGGTGACCGAGGCTGCTGGATCGCACAATGGGAGCGTCGCCAGCGCGGCGAAGCGGGGGCCGCGCTCGCGCACGACCTTCGCAAAGGCGTCGTTCACAAGGCGCGCGAGCCTAACGGCGCGCGGTGGCGCCTCGACGTGTGTCCCCGGCGTCGTGAGACTGATGACTTGGGTGTCGACGCCCTCGCGCGCGAGCACCTCGGCGCGATACGCGATGTCGCGATGGCCGCGCACGGCGACGTTGTAGTCGCCCGGGTAGTGGACGCAGGGGTTTCCCGCCTCGTCGATCGTGACGCGAACGACGCTATCCTCGTCGCCCAGGGCTTCGAGGTACTCGGGCGGATAGAAGTGGTTGTGGACGTCAATCACCATTGGCGATCAATTGGGTGGAGATGACCGTGCGTCGGGCCCAGAGACGATACACGGGCCAGCCGATGAGCACGAGGACAAGTCCCGTTAGACTGTCCAGCGGCGAGGCGAAGATCTGGTTCGCGGCGACGAGGAGCGCCGTGCCGGCGAACGCAATTGGCAAAGCAATGCCTAACGGGGCACGGAACGCCGGCACAAAGCCGGCGCGGCGCCGCAGCGAGACGAGTCCGATCGCCATCAGCGCGAAGAAGATCCATTCGGTGTACACAACACGCGCGACGAGCGCCCCGTACGTTCCTGTCGCGACCAACACACACGCCCACAGTGCCTGCAGCAGGATCGCACGATGAGGCGTTTGATATTTTGGATGCACCGCACCGAGCCAGCGAAAGAGAACGCCGTCGTTGGCCATCGCGAGGTACGCACGCGGTCCGGCGAGCACGATGCCAGTCAGCGCACCGAACGAGGATACGACCACCAGCGACGCCATCAGCGCCGCCCCCCCTCGACCGAACACGGCATCGGCCGCGTCGGCCGCGACACGCGTGGAGTCGGCGACGCGCGCCAGAGGCAGGACGTGGAGGTACGCGGTGTTGAGCAGAACGTAACAGGTGGTGACGATGATCGTGCCGGCGACGAGCGCGCGCGGGATCGTTCGCTGAGGCTCGATCGTTTCGCCCGCGGCGTACGTCACCATGTGCCAGCCGCCGAAGGCGAATAGCCCCGCCGCGACGGCGAGGAGAAAGCTCGGTGTCGAGACAGACGCGGGAGCAGGCACGGGAACGGGAAGCCGCGGCCCCAACGCGAACGCTGCGACGACGACGACGGTGATGGCGAACACTTTGGCGATCGTAAGCGCGGTTTGGAGCCCGCTCCCCTGCCTAACGCCGAGGTAGTTGATGGCCGACAGTACCACGACCGCGCCCGCGGCCACCACGTGCAACTCGACGTCGCTCAGAGGCACGAGCACGCTCAGATATCGCGCGAACACCATTGCGATCACGGCGATGATGCCGGTGTGCATCGTCCAGAACATCGCCCAGCCCCAAACGAAGCCGAGCCCGGGAGAAAAGGCGCGCGCGAGGTACACATACACGCCGCCGGTGACCGGAAACGCCGACGCCAGCTCGGCGGCGATGAGTGAGCCGCCTAACGTGAGCAACCCCGCGACGATCCACACGGCGACGATGCCCACCACCGACGGCACCGCGCTCGTGACGGTCGACGGCTGCACGAAGATCGACGCTCCAATGATCGTGCCGACGACCATCGCGGTGGCCTGGAGCGGACCAATCGTTCTGCGGAGCGGAGGCGTGCTCACGTCGATATCTGTCGCTACTTCGTACTTCCTACTTCGTACCGCCGTACTGACGGCCCCCGGTCGCGGTCTCGCCAGGTGCGATCTACCAGGGAGAGCGTACGGAGTATCGACCCTGAGAGATCGCGACCGATAGCCCTCAGTACGACAGTAAGAGGTAGAAGCGTGATCACCTATCGGGCTCCCACGACTTTCGGCACCAC
>DATEHJ010000034.1:0-7299 GCA_035279645.1 Gemmatimonadaceae bacterium | reverse complement strand
AGACCGACGCCGCCGAACATCGGCCGGGCGCGCACGGACGGCAGGGCGCGACTCAACTGTTCGACCACGAATGTGCGATAGCTACTTGAGACCGACATCCCGCTAAAAAACGAACAACCAGGCGTGACGGATCATGCTGCTTCCACCAACTGTCGCCGACTTGCCATTACCGGTCTGTCCGCCAAAGGAGAGCGCCAAACATGAATACCAGAAGCATGAGCAACATTACAACACATGTCGCCCGCCAATTATCGCGCGGATACTTGTCGTCTGCCACTTCGTCAGACCAAACGCCCGTCTATGCGCAAATCCACACCTGTCCTCGCGGGTCCATTGAGCTGGGCTGAGGTCCCGATTTTGATGAACACCAGAGTTTGCTTGGCGCGCTGACGTTGTGCCAGATGGGAGGGACCAACCGCCCCCGTCGTCATGCCATCGCCCAGGTTACGCGCTCGCGATCTCTCGCGTTTTCCGCATGACTGACTCGCAGCGAGCAAGCTCGATGCCGCAACAACAGTCAATTGAAACAGGAATCCCTGAGCACGCGCGTCTCGAGCGAGCGACGCTCGGTTTCCTCATCGCGATCGGGTTAGGCCTCAGCGCGATTTACTGGAGGCGCACGCCGGCCGGGAGACGGTTCGCGGTTCTCAGCTCGCTGTCCGCGATTGTCGCGTTCCTTACGGAGCACCGAATCTTCGGTGAGTTCGGGCACATTTCGGCGAACACACTTGCGTACTGCTGCGGCATCGCGACCATCGTGTCGGCATACAGGTCCTCGTCGCCGAGACGCGAGCAAGATGTGGCGCGGTCCAGAAACAACGACCTCGTATGGATCGGAACCACGCTCTATTCGATTGCCTACAAGTTGCTTCTGCGGATCTTCGACCAGAAGTCGACTGGCCTATCGGGGCCTGCGCTGACCGCAATGCTGGTTCTGATCGCGGTGATACTGTACCTAACGACCAGCCGGCGGCCGCGGCTCTCGGCGGCGATGGCATCGGGGCTCGGCACGGCCGGCGTAACATTTCTGGCGCTGCTCAGCTTCTTTCCGTTGACGTATATCGGACTCATTGGCGTCGCGCTCCTTCGCTCTTGGCTTGGCTGGCTCTTCTACGCGGCAAGCATTGGCGGTATATGGGCGTATCTCCGGCAGGCGCGACAATTGCGCGCCGAGGTGAGCGCGCCCACGGGCGAGAGGTGGCTCGGAATTCCTGTCGCCATTGCGATCGGGGTCGCGATAGTCAGTACCGCATCCTTGCTGCGATAGCGCGCACCGGATTCGGTATGTGCGGATGAATCGCTCGACGAGCCTAACGGCGCTTCGTTGCGAGATACGCTGACACCCGCTCACGTCGCTCGCGCAGGGGGAGATATCCCCGATGCTTCGTCCAGATCCAGCGCTGGACCTGTTCGCCGATTCCTCCCCGGTCGGGATTGGTCGGGTCGAGCAGATTCTCCGGACCGAAGACGCCGTCGATGTCTCCGACGTCGAGGCTCTCGTTCTCCGCGATGTCGAAAAACTGAAGACAGCGCGTTCCATCGTAGCCGGCGTCGAGGCAAAGCTGCATCGCGTAGAGGTCCGCCTGTAGCTCGCGCTCGGGACCGTACGCCTTGTGCTCCAGCAGCGCGGTGACCGCCGCGACGTAGCTCGTCGCCGTCGAACGCGGAAGCCAAGTTGTCCAACTCCCGTAGAGATCGAGGTGACCGCAATCGTGGTGCGCAATCTCATGCGCGAAGATGAACGCCACGCTCTCGTCGCTCGGCAGCCGCTCGTACAACCGGCGCACGATATAGATGTAGCGGCCCACGCAGGTGAACGCGGTAAAGCCCTGGAGCCATAGGATCACCGCTTCCTTCGGCTCGCGATCGACGCGAGCGGCATTGAGGCAGTCCATGACGCGCTTTGCGCGTTCGGTCGCCCACGCCTCGGTCTCTCGCGCGTACTCGCGTACGAGCTCCGCGTGCAACCATTCGCTGAATTCGGTTCGTGGATCGAACGGCGAGTCCGAGCTCAAGGGCCTAGAATCCGCGGTGACTTTGTTCTGGAGCGCGGCTACCGCGCGCGGCGCGTGGAATCCTCGAAGCCAAGCCAGCGCTCCATTCGCCAGCGGCCGTCGGGGGACCGGACGAGATACGTCGCGTAGCGACCGTACTCGATCATGCGGGCGCCGCTCGAGTCAGTCCACGCCTGCTGAAAGGCGCCGAACTCGGTCGCGTGATCGGTCGCGAGCCGTCGCATCGACACATTCAATTGGAGCTCGACGTCGCGCTCGGCGGACCAGTTGTCGCGCGCCATGTTCGCGAGTTGGGTCGGTCCGCGCGGACTGTTGAACGCCGGCCACTCGAACACCGCCGAATCGGTAAAGAGCGCGGCGTACGCCCGCGGGTCGCGATTGTGGTACGCGGCGCTGAGTCGAACGTTCAGTGAGTCGATGGCGAAATTCGCCTTCTGCTCAGGGGTGAAGTCCGTTTTTGACTGGGAGCACGCGGCACCCGCGATCAATGTCAGAGAGATCAGAACACGACGGGTCAGCATCATGAGTCGTTAGGCCAGCTGCTGTGCGGGGATATCGCCTGGCGGAACGTGAGGAGGCGTGCCGGCGGTGGGCGCGGGCTGTCGGGCCTGTTGAATGCGTCGCCACGTCATGAGCGCGCCGATCGGGAAGGAAGCCTTGAGAATCCACGGAGCAGCGGCACCCGCGCGAATGGCCGATCCGCCGAACAGCTGCACAGTCAAGAGCTCGATGCCAGCCGCGCCACTCGTCCAGTTGAATGCCAGGCCGCTGACACCGACGAGCGCGAGCAGGGCCCACAACCAATGGCCCAAGCTCTTTCCGCGAAGGGTGAATGCATTAGCATCCTCCAACGATCGCTCGAGCCGATTCGCGCCGATCGCGTCGACATACCGAATACCAAGCTCACCGACCACGATGACACTGGCCGCTCCCCACCCTTCCGCCGAATGGTATTCGTAAGTGAAATTGGTGCGATCGACGGACGAGGTTCTGAAGCGGTTGGCACCGATCAGATGCATCGAATCCAGCGGTCCGGCGGGCAAATACTTCATCACGGCGAGCACGCTGTCGCGCACTCTGGGGATCGCGTACGTTTTCGGCGACAGCCTGCTCATCGCGTATTCGATGCGCCCGGCGCGCATGCTGTCGAAGTACGCGCGGGCATATGCATCATCCTCTTTGCTAACGATGCGATAGAGCATGTCATCGGAGTTGTCGCACGCGGCGAGCGGGCCGAGGACAATGGCGACCATGAGGAGACGACGAAGGCACGCGCTCATGTCGTAACCGTTAGGCAAGCGACGAGTTGACTTGACGCTGCCGCGATGATAACGCCATACGCCGGTGAATAGAAGAGTGGCCCGAAGCGAAAACCGCTCCCAGCCACCGTCTTATGCTCGCATCACTCCGTCTATTCGGCTCGCAAGGCGCCAGCCGGATCGGTGCGCCCGGCCCGGAGCGCCGGCGCCAACGTCGCCACCGCGCCCGCGATGAGCAATAGGCCCGCCGCGGTCGCGATGCTCACCGGGTCCGTCGGCTGCACGCCGAACAACACTCCCGCCAGCACGCGTCCAAACGCAAACGCCGCGATCACACCCACCGCCGTGCCCAAAGCGACCGGCGCGAGCCCCCGCTGGAAGACCTCGCCCAGCACCCGACCCGGCGACGCACCGAGCGCGACCCGGATCGCGTACTCCGCGCGACGGCGCGCGACGGCGTAGGAGACCACTCCATACACACCGATCCCGCCCAGCGCGAGCGCCAACGCGCCGAACAAGGTGAGGAAGAAGCGCAGTCGCAGCGGCTGGGCGAGCGCCGTCGCGACAACCTGATCCATCGTCTCGACGCGTGCGACCGCGACCCGCGGGTCCAGCTCCGCCGACGCGTTGCGAATGGCAGTCGTTAGGCTCGCAACACTGCCGGTCGAGCGGACGACGAGCACCGCCCCCTCGGGCGACGAGCTCTGGTCGAATGGCACCCACATCGTGAATGGCACGTCGCCGGTCACGTTCGTCATCCGCGTCTCCGCGGCGACGCCGACGATCGTGCGCGACGTCATCGTCCCGGAGAAGCCCGTGTTGATGTGTTTTCCAATCGCGCTCTGACCCGGCCAGATTCGTCGCGCGAACGACTCACTGATCACCGTCACCGGCAGCGCGCGCGCGACGTCCATCGAGTCGATGCCGCGTCCCTCGCGGAGACGCATGCTCATCGTGCGGAAGAAGTCCGGCGTCGCCGTGCGATAGAGACTATTCGGGCGCTTTGGTCCCTCGAGGTCCGGACGGCCCTCCGGCAGCACCGGACCTTGATAGCCACCGTCGCGCACGGCGAGTCGATTCGTTAGGCCCGCCGCCGAGACCCCGGGCATCGCGCTCACGCGGGCGACGATGTCTCGGAAGAACTGAAGGCGTGCCTCGTCGGGCTCGTCGCGGCCCGCGACGAGCGTGAAGGTCGTCACGTACCGCGGATTGAAGCCGAGGTCGATGGCGCGCAGACGCTCGACGGAGCGAATCAGCAGCGTCGCGCCGGCGACGAGCAGCACGGCGAGCGTTACCTGGCCGGCGACGAGCGCGCCGTGGACGCGACGCGTGCTACGCCGCAATCCCGTCTCACTGCGCTCGCGATTCAACCCGCCGATCGCATCCAGCCGGCCGCGCAGCACATTGCGAATCGGCGCGAGCGAGATCGACACCGCGACGACGAGCGCGAGGCCGAAGGCACCGACGAAAGTCATCCATCCCATCGTCACGGCTTCGGCGAGTCCACCCTGGAGCGGCAGACTCGCGACCAAGGCGCTGAATGCGCCGACAGCGATCGCTGAGCCGAGCACCGCCGCGCCGAGCGCCAGCACGAATGCCTCGCTCAGAATCTGTCGCGCGAGACGGCGCTGGCCGGCGCCTAACGCGACGCGCACCGCGAGCTCGCCCGTGCGATCGCTCGTCCGCGCGAGGATGAGCGCGGCGGCGTTGCCGCAGGCGATGAGCAGAAGCAGCGTCACCGCGCCAAAGAGAAGCAAAACCGGAACGCGCACATTGCCGAGCAGATAGGTGCGCACCGGCTGCGACGTCGCGTTCTTTGTCTTGTCCCAGCCCGCGGTGTACGTGAACCGCTCACCTAACGAGCGCGCGATGCGCTGAATGTCGCTCTGTACGAGCCCCGGCGCGACGCCTGCCCGCACCCGTCCAACGACAACGAGGTACCCGACGTTGTGATAGAAGCTCGTCGCCGGATCGAGCTGCAGCGGGCGCCACGCGCGCATGTCCGGACTCGGGAAGTAGAAGCTCTTTGGCATCACGCCGACGACGGTCACGGTCTTGCCGTCGATCAGGATCTGGTGACCGATGACATTCGGATCACCGCCAAGATCCTGTTGCCACATGCCGTAGCTGATGACGATCACTTGCGGTGCACCAGGCCTGTCATCATCCGCCTGCAGAGTACGGCCGAGATGTGCCCGCGCGCCGAGCACGCCGAAAAGCGACGACGTCGTCTCGACGTAGCCGAGCAGACTCGCGCTTCCCTCGGCGCGCGTACTCGCATGATACGGCGCGCCGTTGGTGGAGAAGGTGGCAAGGGCGTCGAACACGCCGGGACGCTCGCGAACGAAGTCGTACTCCTCGCCGCGCCAGTCGTAGTCCATCCAGAACACGCGCACGCGATCCTCGTGCGCATAGGGGAGGGGACGGAGGAGAAGGGAGTTGACGACGCTGAGCAGGGCGACCGTCGCGCCGATCCCGAGGCCCAGCGTGAGAATGACCGCCGCGCTGAAGGCGAACCGGCGGCGCATCTGCCTGACGGCGTGCCGCATGTCGGCGGCGAATTCACGGGCGAGTCGAGTCAGCACGGGTCCTCCAGGTGTTCAGCGTGTCGGCGCTTTGATGGGACAGCGGTCGGCGGGGAAGGGTTGACCGATGCCCCGCGCCTCAGTCGATTGGTCCCACATGGCACTCGTCGCTTTCCTTCGCGGCATCAATGTGGGGGGACACCGGCGCTTTCGCCCAAGCCTCCTCGCGAAATCGCTGAGCGCCTACGACGTGGTGAATGTCGGCGCGACGGGGACTTTCGTCGTCCGCAAGCCCGGCTCGCGATCGCAATTTCGAACAACGTTGCTCGGACAGTTGCCTTTCGAGGCGGAGGTCGCGCTCTGCGAGGGGCGCGATCTCATTGCGCTCGAGAAGGAGAATCCATTCCGGACACGCTCGTCGAGCGCCGACATCGTGCGATTCGTGAGCATTTTGTCGAGAGCGGGACGCATTCCGGCCAAGCTCCCTGTCACACTTCCGCCGAATGGCGAGTGGTTCGTGCGCATCATCGGGTCGAGGAAGCGATTCGTCTTCGGTGAGTATCGCCGTCACATGAAGACGATTGGCTACCTGGGCCAGATCGACAAACTGTTTGGCGCGCCGGCGACGACGCGAAGCTGGACGACGATGGTCGCGATTGCAAAGATTCTAAAGAGCGACTTCGCCTAACGCTTTCGCTTCTTGGCCTTCGCTTTCGTGCGCGGCTTCACGTAGCGAATGCGCGGCGCGGGACCGACGCCGCCAGGCACCGAATACGCCAGCACGACGATTCCGCTGCCCGCGAGACGCTTCTGATCGGACAAGCGCAGCGTCGTTGACGTCCCCGCTGGGAGCACGGGTATGCCGCTGCCGAGGAGCACCGGCATCACCGCCAGCTCGACGGTGTCCACGAGTCCCGCATCGAGGAGCGTTCGAAAGAGCTGTCCACCGCCGAAGAGCCAGATGTCTCGACCAGGCTTCGCCTTGAGCGCCGCGACGACCTGTACGGGATCCTCGTTGGTAACGCGCAGGCCCTTTCGCTCACTCCTCGGCAGCGTTCGCGAGAAGACGTGGACGTCGATGCCAGGCATCGCGCCCTCCGCCCCCTGCGACAGCCCCACCTCGTACGTCTTCCGCCCCATCACGGCCGTATCGAACTCCTTGTACAGCGCGCGAAAGTCGATTGCGGGATCCATCACGATCCAGTCGTAGCCGCCCTGCGGGTCGGCGATGAAGCCGTCGAGGCTCGCGGCTACCTGGTAGCGCAGTCGTCTGCCCAATCTCGAATCCTCTCTCGTGCTCGACGCGTACAATAGGCTGCACCCGGTCATTGCAATAGCCTCGGAGCGAACATGGAACGCTTGCTCGCCGATATTCGAGTCGCCCTGCGCCGCGTACGAAAGCGCGTCGGCTTCACCGTCGTTGCCGTGCTGTCCCTCGCGTTGGGCATCGGAGCGAACACGGCCATCTTCAGCCTCGTCGACGCCATCCTGCTGCGTCGC
>DATEHJ010000033.1:0-2042 GCA_035279645.1 Gemmatimonadaceae bacterium | reverse complement strand
AATCCTCTTCCGCGCGAATGGCAGCGAGGAGTGCGTGTGACAGGTCGACGTCTGTCGGCGCGCAGCCCAGGGCCTCGCGCAGTGTGGCGGGTGGCGGAATCGACGCACCCTTCTCGATCAGCAAGGAGGCAAGCTGCATCTGATCGTCGTCGATGAGAATCGAACCATGCTGGAGCAGCGCGCCATCACCGCGCCATTGCGCGCTGCCCACGAGCTTACGTCCGTCGAGTGTAATCTCACCGACAGATGGATGGTGAAAGCAGGGAAGGAGTCCGGGCTGTTCGAATTCCGCGACACGCGTTGCGTAGGCGGCGAGCGCTTCCTCGGGAGAAACGGCGACCGCGCCGACACCCAACGCGCGAAGTCCAGCGACCAAGAGACGATTGATGCGCACGTACGATTCGCGCAAATCGCCGGCATCTTCGACCGGACCGGCGACGGCGTAGGTGAGCTCGTGATCGTGGAGAATGGCGCGACCGCCGGTGGGCCGACGAACGACGTCGATACCGCGTTGATCGAGCAGATTCAGGTCGTAGCCACCGCGAGCCGTTTGATTTCGACCGAATGAGAGCGTCGGCGAGCTCCACGAGTACACGCGCACAAGCCATGTGCTCGTCTCGCGCGCGCGTCGCATCAACACCTCATCGAGGGCCATGTTGAAGGCGCCACGCGCCGGCGGAGTGTGGAGGAGACGCCACATTTTCGGTCGTAAACCCCCGAAAGTCGAAGTGCTCGTGCGGAAACGAACTTGCTTGACTCTTTCTTTAGATTGCAGGCGCCGAATAGACCACCGAACGATACACGAGGTTCAAGAGAACATCCTGCACAACCGAGAGAGACGCGGCCGCGTCTCGTGAGGGTTCCGAATGATCAGCAAGCAGTCGAAGAAATCTGCCGAAGCACACATGGACAGCGGGAGCTTCATACCCCGCCACATCGGGCCGTCGGACGCCGAGCAGCGGGAGATGCTGCAGGTGCTGGGCTTCGACTCGCTCGACGCGCTGATCGAGGCGACGGTGCCCGATTCGATTCGGCTCCGCCGCCCCTTGGCGATCCATGGTGGGTTGAGCGAATACGAGTCGCTCGGCGCCCTGCGCGAGATCGCGGTGAAGAACGAGGTGTATCGCTCATACATCGGGCTCGGCTACCACGACTGCATAACGCCGCCGGTGATTCAGCGAAACGTGCTCGAGAATCCGGGATGGTACACGGCCTATACACCGTATCAGGCAGAGATCGCGCAGGGGCGTCTGGAGGCGCTGCTCAACTTCCAGACGATGATCATGGATCTCACCGGCTTCGAGATCGCGAACGCCTCACTGCTGGACGAGGGGACAGCCGCGGCAGAAGCGATGGCGATGGCGTATGCCGCGCGCGGCAAGGACGGGAAGGAGGTGTTCTTCGTCGCCGACAGCTGTCATCCGCAAACGATTGACGTCGTGCGAACACGCGCCCATGCGCGCGGGATCGAGATCGTCGTCGGGGATTTCAAGAGCCATAAACTCGGCGCCGACGTCTTCGGCGCGCTCGTGCAATACCCCACGACAGACGGCGCGATCAACGACTACCGGGAGTTTTGCGAGCAGGCGCATGCCGCGAACGCGCTGGTGGTCGTCGCGGCAGACATCATGAGCTTGGTACTGCTCGCGCCGCCGGGCGAATGGGGAGCAGACGTGTGCGTCGGGACGTCGCAGCGATTCGGCGTGCCGGTCGGATTTGGCGGCCCGCACGCCGCGTATTTCGCGACGCGTGACGAGTTCAAGCGGCTTCTTCCGGGCCGCATCATCGGGGTTTCGCGGGACGCCGACGGCAAGCCGGCGATGCGCATGGCGCTGCAGACGCGCGAGCAGCACATCCGGCGTGAGAAGGCGACGAGCAACGTGTGCACGGCGCAGGTGCTCCTCGCGGTGATCGCGAGCATGTATGCTGTCTACCACGGACCACAGGGGCTGCATTGGATCGCGCGGCGCATTCATCGCCACGCGGCGATCCTGGCGACGGGGCTCGAGGACCTCGGTTATGAGCTTACCCACCCCGACTTC
>DATEHJ010000032.1:0-7949 GCA_035279645.1 Gemmatimonadaceae bacterium | reverse complement strand
GCCGACTTTCCCATGCGCGTCGCGATGCTGAGCCGCTTTCAGACGCCAAAGGAGCAGGCAGCGGTGCTCACCCAGCTCGCCGAGGGCTCGCTCGACATCGTGATCGGCACGCATCGGCTGTTGAGCTCCGATGTGATCTTCAAACGGCTCGGACTCATCATCGTCGACGAAGAGCATCGCTTCGGCGTGAAGCACAAGGAGCGGCTCAAACAGCTCAAGCTCGAGACGGACGTGCTGACCCTAACGGCGACGCCGATTCCGCGCACGCTGCATCTCTCGCTCGCCGGATTGCGCGACATGACGCTGATGCAAACGCCTCCGCGCGACCGTTCGCCGGTACTCACGTATATCGAGCCGTGGGACGATGGTCTCATCGACGAAGGCATCTCGCGCGAGCTCGACCGCGGCGGTCAGGTCTTCTTCGTCCACAACCGCATTGAAACCATCCAGGGCATCGCCGATCATATTTGCCGAGTTGTTCCCCGTGCTCGCGTTGCGGTGGCTCATGGCCAGATGCGGGAGCGCGAGCTCGAAGACGTTATGCATCGGTTTGTCAACGGCGCCGTCGACGTCCTTGTCTCGACCATGATCGTGGAATCGGGCCTCGATGTACCTAACGCGAACACGATGTTCGTGAATCGCGCCGACTATTTCGGCCTCGCGCAGCTCTACCAGTTGCGCGGCCGCGTCGGCCGTTCCCACCGCCGCGCCTACTGCTACCTGTTGGTGCCCGACAATGTCGACCTGGACGCTGAGCGACGGCTGTCGATCCTCGAGCACCACACGGAGCTCGGCGCCGGCTATCGCATCGCGCTCAAGGACCTCGAGCTGCGCGGCGCCGGCAATCTGCTCGGCCCCGAGCAGTCCGGCTTTGTTCATGCGGTCGGCTTCGATATGTACTTGCGAATGCTCGACGAGACGGTTCACCGTCTGGTGCAGGGCGATGGCGCCCCCAAGCTCGTGCCCGCGGATGTCTCGATCGATTTGCCGAACTATCTGCCCGACGATTTTGTCCCTGCTCACGACGCAAAGCTCGACGTGTACCGGCGCCTGTCGCGGATCGAAGATCCGCACGATCTCGAGGTACTGCGCGGTGAGTTGCGTGACCGCTTCGGCCCGCTTCCACCCCCCGCGGAGACGATGCTCGCGACATCCCAACTACGGATCCTGGGTGGGACTTTGGGGATAGAAGGCATCCTCGTGCGTGGTAACGAGGCCCGTGTTAACTTCCGCGACACCGCCGCGCCCCGAATGAAAGGGTTATCGGCGGCTTTTCACGAAGTGCAGTTTCAAGCTGAAGTCAGGCGGGCAATTCCTCTTTCACTCAAGCTGACGCGGCTCGGCGGCGCGCCGATGCTGGACGGACTCGTCCGGGCGCTCCGTAGTCTCGTCGCCTAACACTCCGCCCGCCGCCAATCGGCTCTCTGCCGGCTCGTTTCATACCCTTATAGCTCCGGAGTTCTTTTTCTCATGCGTGCACGTCCCTGGTTCGCACTCGCGACCGCGTCGCTCATGTTCGCGCTCGGCGCGTGCGATGGGCTCAAAGAAGCGCTCACCGCCCACGTCGACGTCGCAGCGAAGGCGGCCAATCAGGAGCTGTCCGTCACTCGCCTCGCCGATCTCCTCGGGAATGCCAAGGTGCCGGTGCCGATCACCAAGGAGAACGCCGCTATCGTCGCCGATCTCTGGCGGAACTATCAGCTGGTGGGACACGCCGCTGCCGTCGGCGATTCCCTCACCGACAAGAAGGCGATCGATCAAGCCGTCGAGCCGATCACGAAGAACATGCGCTTGCGCAAGTTCACCGACACGCTCGTGAAGTCGTTCAAGGTCGACTCGGGGAGCGAGGCGACGTACAACCAGGCGGCCGGTGAGCTCTACGCGGCGCGCCACATCCTCTTTGGCTTCCCGCCAGCGGCGACGGCGACGCAGAAGGACTCGGTGCGCAAGAAGGCCGAGTCGGTCCTGCCGACCGTGACCAACGCGAACTTTGCGCAGATGGCTGAGAAGTACAGCAGCGATCCGAGTGGAAAGGGAAAGGGCGGCAATCTTGGCATCTACGAGAAGGAGTCGATGGTGCCGCCATTCGCGACAGGCGTCGCGGCGCTCAAGCCTGGACAGATCGGGCCGTCGCTCGTCGAGTCGACCTATGGTTTCCACATCGTGCAGCGCCTCTCGTACGATCAGATCGACAAGAATGAGTATGCGCAGAAGTATTCAGGTGCTTCGGTCAACAAAGCCGACAGCGTTTACCTCGCTGGTCTCGACAAGTCATCGAACATCGAGGTGAAGTCTGGTGCACCTGCGCTGGCCAAGAGTGCTGTGGCCGATCCCACAAAGCACCACAAGGACAACACGGTGCTCGCGAGCTTCAAGGGCGGTGATCTCACCGTCGGCCAGTTCCTCGGATGGGTCGAGACGATGCCGCCGCAAATGCAGATCTCTCGACAACTGCCTGGGCTTCCGGACTCGGTCGTGAAGCGCTTCGTCTCTTCGATTGCGCAGCGTGAAGTCATGCTGCAGAAGGCCGACAGCGCGAAGGTGACGCTCAGCGCCGAGGACAAGGCGCAGCTCTACGGTCAGTTCTCGCAACTCGTGCAGATGCTCTGGCAGCAGCTTGGGGTAGATCCGAAGATGCTCGCGGACAGCGCGAAAACGGCTCCGGAGCGGGAGCGCCTCGCGGCGAATCGCGTCGAGTCGTTTGTGGATCGGATCCTCGGCGGTCAAGCGCAGCCGGTGCCTGTTCCCGCGCCGCTCGCCACGGTCTTGCAATCCAAGTTCGAGTCGTCGATCAACACCGCCGGCGTCGATCGCTCGGTCGAGCGCGCGCAGAAGATTCGCGCCGCCGCCGATTCGTCTCGCGCCGCGAATCAGCCGAAGTCGCAGGTGCCGCTGCCGGGAGCGCCGAGTGGAGCTGCGCCGACTCCGACTCCGCAGCCGACGACGCCACCAGCTCCGGCGCCAAAGCCGACGAAAAAGCCGTAGCCGTTGTCATTCCGAGGAGCGCAGCGACGAGGAATCTGCTTTGCCGTCCCGCGCTCCCTCGGAATGACACTTGTGGACCAATAGAGGGTATTGAGGGGCTATGACCCGAAATCAGACACTGTTGATGCTGGCCGCCGCACTCTGTGCGGGTCCGTTGGCTGCGCAGCAGCCGCCGGCGGCGCCGCCTCCCGCGCCGGTGCAGCCCGCACAACGCGCCGAGCTCGATCGCATCATCGCCATCGTCGGCGATCAGCCGATCACGCGCTTCGACCTCGAGCAACGCATACTGCAGGACGCCCAGCGTGGAGTTCGGCCTCCATCCGACTCCGCGGGCCTGCACGCGTATGAGCTGCAAACGCTCAACACGATGATCGACGAGGAGCTGCTCCTCCAGAAAGCGAAGGAGCTCAAGGTCGAGGTGCCAGACAATGACCTCAACACCGCCGTCGATCGCCAGATTCGCGACGTGAAGACGCGCTTTCCTAACGAGACGGAGTTCCGCACCGAGCTCGCCAAAGCCGGTCTCGGAACTCCGGAAGAGTATCGTCGCATGCTCATCGATCAGATGCGGCGCGACAAGACGATGCAGCAAACGATGTCGAAGCTTCGCGAGGACAACAAAATCATCCCCGCGAACGTCACCGATAAGGACATCCAGGAAGCGTTCGACCGGAGCCGCACTTCGCTTCCGCATCGTCCCGCTACGGTGACCTTCCGTCAGATCGTCATCGCGCCGAAGCCGACGATGATCTCGAAGGAGATCGCGAAGGCAAAGGCGGAAACGCTTCTGGCCGAGATCAAGCACGGCGGTGATTTCGCGCTGCTCGCGAAGCGCGAGTCGATGGATCCAACGACGAAGGAAACCGGCGGCGATCTCGGCTGGGCACGTCGCGGCGCGTACGTCGCCGACTTCGAGCGATGGGTGTGGACGCTTCCTCCGGGCGAGCTGAGTCCCGTGTTCGAGAGCCCGTTCGGCTTTCACATCGTGCGCGTCGATCGCGTGGACGCCGGCCAGGTCAAGGCGCGGCACATTCTCATTCGCCCTCGACTCGACTCGGCGGACCTCAAACGCGCGCACGGCGAAGCCGACACCGTCGCTCGCCTCTGGAAGGCGGGAACGCCCTTCGACTCGCTGGCGAAGAAACACCACGACTACGGCGCGAAGGAGGAGACGAGCATTCTCGATCCGATGGCGCGCGACTCACTCCCCGAGTCATACCAGAAAGCGTTCGCGGGCAAGGCGGCCAACGAGATAGTCATCTTCGAGATTCCCGATCCGGCGCGCGGCATTCCGAAGGTCGTCGTTGCCCAGTTGCTCTCGGCGAATCCCGGCGGTGAGTATACTCTCAAGGAGATGAAGGAACTGATCCGCAACAGACTGGCCGACGAAGGTGGGGTGCGCCGTTACCTGGATTCGCTGCGCAAGCGTGCGTACGTCGCCATTCGACTCGATCGGCCGCCAGCCGCCGCAGGCTCGTCTTCGCGGTGAGTCCGCGCGTCGCCGGCGTGCGTGAGCCGGTCATCGCCGTCACGCTCGGCGACGCGCGCGGCATCGGTCCCGAGATCATCGAGAAAGCGCTCGCCGACGAACGTGTTCGCGCGAGCGCTCGTTTTTTGCTCGTCGGGCCCTCGGGAACGCCGCTCGCCGTCGATCACAAAATCGGCGACTGGAGCGATGGCGGCACCGCGGCGGCCGCCGGACAGCTCGCCGGCCTCGCGATCGAGCGCGCGGTAGAGCTCGCGGCCGCCGGCACGGTGCAGGGCATCGTCACCGCACCGTTGGACAAGGCCGCGCTCCACGCCGGAGGGTACGATTATCCCGGCCATACCGAGATGCTCGCCGCGCTCACCGGCCGGCGGGTCGCGATGATGCTCGCCGCGACTCGGCCTAACGAGTCGATGACGAATCCGCTCCGCGTCGTGCTGGCGACGACCCACCTCGCGCTCCGCGATGTGCCCCGCGCGCTCAGCGCCGATCTCATCGTCGATGTCGCGTCGACCACGCGCGACGGGTTGCGCGACTGGTTCGGGATCGATGAGCCACGGATCGCGCTCTGCGCCATGAATCCGCACGCGGGCGACGGCGGCCGTTTCGGGAGCGAGGATGACGAGGTGCTCGCACCCGCGGCCCGGAAAGCAGGCCTCGCCGGCCCATTTCCGGCGGACACGGTGTTCGTGCGGGCAATGCGCGGCGCATTCGACGCCGTGATCGCGCCGTACCACGACGTCGGGATGACGGCGATCAAGGTCGCGTCGTTCGGGAGCGCGGTGAACGTCACGCTCGGCCTCCCCTTTCCGCGCACGTCGCCCGACCACGGCACCGCGCTCGATATCGCCGGCCGCGGCATCGCCGATCCGTCGAGCATGATCGAGGCGATGCTGCTCGCGGTGGACATCATCAAGATGTTATCCCGAGCGTAGCGAGGGATCTGCTCTTAGGATCGCACCCCACCTTCGCTGCCACTCTGTAGTTGAACAGCCGGCCGCAGATGAACGCAGATGTCCGCAGATAACAACAAGAGCGAACGACTTTGTACCCGAGCTCTGGCCCCAAAACAAGTGGTGTACTCGGGGCAGCGTTCAACGGGGGGAACACGGAGTTCCGTGCGCCGGAGCCCGCCCAAGGCAGTTTAACAAGTTTTCATTGACCCTTGCGTGAGGAGCTTTCTCCGCGTGTGGAGCGATCAGCGCAACCGGATCATCCGGGTAATCCGTGTTCCCCCCGTTGAACGCTGCGCCGAGTACACCGCTCGAGGCGCGCCGCGAAGCCTGAGCGGCCGGCTTGGCATCCAGCCGCACGCTCAACTCTCCTCGGCGCGCACCGCGGCCCGCCGATCGCCCGCGGCATGGAGGTCGATCGCGAGTGATTCGATCCGGCGTCCGTCCATTTCGCGCACCGTGAACACGGCGTTGCCCGCGGTCACGCGGTCGCCGACGATCGGGAGCCGTCCGAGCGCCCCGAAGACGAACCCGCCGATCGTTGTATAGTCCTCGTCCGGGACGCTCAGTCCGAATCGCTCGTTCAATTCGCTGATGTGCGTCGAACCGGCGACGACGACGATGTCCGGGCCCTCGCGCTCCGGTGCCTCCGGCGGCTCGTCGTATTCGTCGAGAATCTCTCCGACGATCTCTTCGAGCAGATCCTCCATCGTCACGACACCGGCCGTACCGCCGTATTCGTCGAGCACGATCGCCATGTGCTCCTTGAGACGCTTGAAATCGGCGAGCACTTCCTCGACCTCGCGCGACCCGGGGACGACGTGCACCGGTCGCATGATCGCGCGCAACGAGAACTCGGCCGGCGGATTGCGAAGAACGGGCAGAAGATCCTTCGCGAGCACGAGACCGACGATGTTGTCGATCGTCTCCTCATATACCGGATACCGCGACCGCTGAGTTTCCGCGATCACTTGCAGCGTTTCGTCGAGTGAGGAATCGAGTGGCAGCGCGTCGATCGCGGTCCGTGGTGTCATGACCTCACGCGCATTCTTTTCCGAGAACTCGAACACGCCCTCGATCATGTCGGCGTCGGTCGCCTGCAGCACGCCGCCTTCCTCGCTCTGTTCGACGAGAATTCGCAACTCCTCGGGAGAGTGCACTGACTCCTCGAGCTGGTGCGGACGTTGGCCAGCTAGCCGAAGCACGAACTCAGCCGACCAATTCAGCACGATCGTGAAGGGACGCACGATCGTCTCGAAGATCGTGAGCGGAGGCGCCAGCAAACGCGCGAATCGTTCAGGGTGCGCGAGGGCTACGCTTCGCGGGGCCAGCTCGCCGAACACCACGTGCAGATACGTCACCACCGTGATCGCGAGCGACGACGCAATGCCGATGCGAACGGCGAGCCGCAGGCCCAGCGGAAGTGTATCGAGCCAGACCGTCAGGTGCGTTCCGAGCGTATCCTCGGCGAGCGCGCCGAGCGCGAGGCTCGCGACGGTGATCCCAAGTTGGCTGGCGGACAGCAGTCGGGGCAAATTGCCCGTGGCACGCAGCGCGAGCCGCGCGAGGCGATCTCCAGCGCGGGCCATGGCCTCCAGTCGCGTTCGTCGCGAGCGAACCAACGCGAACTCGGCGGCGACGAAAAATGCATTCAGCGCGAGCAGTACTACAATTGCAATCAGGCGCGTAAGCACAGGCTGTAAGCTACCTTAATTCAATCACGGCACGCCAGCCGCTCTAACCTTTCGTCGATCAGCGCAGCGCTCACGTTCATGGCTCATTCACACGCACACCGGCACGACGACGAGCACGACCAGGATGGCCATGCTGGGTGCGCGCACGATCACGGGATCCACGGCGAGCGTCCTTCGGTTACGCGCGCACTGCAGATCGCGCTGGGCCTAACGTTGGCCCTCATGGTCGCCGAGGTGGTCGGCGGCCTGTTGTCGAACTCCCTCGCGCTGCTCGCCGATGCCGGACACATGCTCACCGACGCCGGCGCATTGGGACTCTCGCTCTTCGTCGCGTGGATGTGCCGGCAGCCGAGCCGTCCCGAGAAGACGTACGGCTACCTGCGCTGGGAGATCCTCGCGGCTCTCCTCAACGGCACGACGCTGCTTGGCATTTCGTTCTGGATTGTCTGGGAGGCGATTCGCCGCTTTCAGGCGCCGGAACCGGTAGCGGGCGGCTTGATGCTCGTGTTCGCCGCGGTAGGGCTCGTCGTCAATCTCATCGCCGTCTGGATTCTGCATGGCGTGAACACCGCGAGTCTGAACGTGCGCGGTGCGTACCTCCACGTGCTCGGTGATCTGCTCGCGTCCGGCGGCACGCTCGTCGCCGCGCTCCTCGTTCGCACCACCGGCTGGATCATCGCCGACCCCATTGCGTCGCTCGTGAGCACGGTGCTGATCGTCGGCAGCGCGTGGCGGCTGGTGCGCGAGGCGGTCGATGTGCTTCTCGAGGCCGCGCCACCCCACATCGCGCTCGAGGCGGTGCGAGCTCGGCTGCAGTCCATTCCCGGGGTC
>DATEHJ010000031.1:0-2597 GCA_035279645.1 Gemmatimonadaceae bacterium | reverse complement strand
GCAGCCGCGTGTGCGCAGATCACGCTTCCCAGCCGCACCCTCATTGGCGCCTGGAATGTCGAGTTCCAGCTCGACAACACGAGCGCGCGCGGAACGCTGACGTTGGGCGACTCGAGCGCCGGCGTCTTTCATTCGAATCTTCAGATCGACTTCGTGCCCCTGCTCGGGCGGCCGATGTCCTGCTTCGACCCGCGCCCTACCACGACCACCGCCTCGCAAAACGGCGCCGTCACCCTCCTCGGATTCACTCCGGGCGCGGCAGACTGCGGGTTCGGTGCGTCGGGCACCTTCCTCGGCGATTCGCTCATCGGAACGTGGACTGAAGAGAGCTTTCGCGGTCCTATCGCGAGCGGACGCTTCCGCATGGTGCGAACTCGACTGTAGTAATTCCTCAAAAATTCGTGACGTGCGTAACAGCGGACCATGTGGCCCGCTGATACGATCCGCGCACCTCAACAGGACGTTCGCATGGCGATCTGGAAGGAACCCACCACATCTAAGAAGGATCAGACGAGCATGACGCCTCCCCCAGCAGTTCCCGCCTCCGCTTCCCCAGTCCCCGAGACCCCCGTGCAAAAAGAAACCGACTACCGTCCGGTGGACATCGCTCCGTCGACGACTCGGCGCACCGCGCCTCGTGAGGCGAAGGAATCCATCATCGCCGCGGACATCAACATCACAGGAAAGATCGACGGCACGGGCCACGTGCGGATCGCCGGGCGATTCGAGGGCGACGTCCACATTCAGGGTGATCTCACGATCGACGGCGGCGCCAAGCTCCTCGGTGGCGTGCGCGCGAACTCCGTCACCATCGGCGGGGAGATCGAGGGCAACATCGAGAGCGCCGCGTCTGTGGAGATTCTTTCGACCGGCGTGCTCAACGGCGATCTCAAGGCGGGAACCCTCACCGTCGCGTCGGGCTCACGTATGCGCGGTCGCGTCGAGTTCGGTTGGGGTGACGAGCGCGACCAGCTGCCGTCGTCGAAATCATCGCTGAAGGTGTCGTGACGACGCTCCGGAGGACGCCGGCCGGCACGACGCGGACGTGCCCGCATTGCCGAGCGGTGATCCTGCAGAGCACGAGTGTCTGTCCGTCATGTAAAAAGCACGTGCGATTTGCCGGAAAGGAGGCTGGGGACCTCGTCGTCCCCACCTTCTCTCCCCTTCGGGTCGAGGGAGCGATTCGGCATCCCAAGGAAGGGGAGGCGTGGGAGTACGCCGTGATGATCTCCATCACAAATGATCGCGGCGAGGAAGTGACGCGACAGATCGTCGGCGTGGGCGCGATCCCACCCGGCGAGCAGCGGAAGTTCACGTTCGAGGTCGAGGTGTTCGCGCCCGAGGATTAGGCACTACAGATTTGGCGCATGAATCTTCGCGCCAAAGCGTGGTTTTCCCTCGCAGCCCTGGCGATGGTTTCAGGGCTGCTCATCTTCGTTTTGGCCGGGACGATTCGCTACTGGGAGGCGTGGGTCTACCTCGCAGTCTTCCTCGGCGCGTCGTTCGTTATCACGATCGACCTCATGCACCGCGACCCGGCGCTCCTCGAGCGTCGGATGAGCGGTGGCCCGACGGCTGAGAAGCGACCCATTCAGCAGATTATCATGACGGTCGCTTCCGCGGCCTTCCTGGCGACCATGGTCGTCCCGGCACTCGACCGCCGCTTCGGCTGGTCGCACGTGCCGGTCGTTTTCGTCCTGCTCGGCGACGCGCTCGTCGCGTTAGGCTATTATTTCGTGTACCTCGTCTCGAAAGAGAACACGTTCATGTCGGCGACGATCGAGCTCGCGAAGGACCAACGCGTTATTTCTACTGGTCCGTACGCGATCGTGCGTCACCCCATGTACGCGGGCGCGATGCTGTACGTGTTGGGCACGCCGCTCGCGCTCGGCTCGTACTGGGGACTTTTGGCGGTCGCGGTGATGCTGGCCTGCATCATCTGGCGGCTGCTCGACGAAGAACGCTTTCTCGCCACAAGTCTCGCCGGCTACGCGGAGTATCAGCGCAAAGTGCAACGTCGTCTCGTGCCATTTGTATGGTGAGCGTTCCCGCACCACGTCTTTGGCGCTCGCGGACGAACCGCGTCGCGTTAGGTGTCATCGGCGGACTGGCCGAGAAGTTCGGCTGGGAGGCGAAGCCGCTGCGAATCCTCGCCGGAATCCTCGGCGTGGTGACGCTGCCG
Organism: Gemmatimonadaceae bacterium; assembly: GCA_035279645.1. Classification (GTDB taxonomy): domain Bacteria; phylum Gemmatimonadota; class Gemmatimonadetes; order Gemmatimonadales; family Gemmatimonadaceae; genus AG2. The sequence goes on along the minus strand of DATEHJ010000031.1, from coordinate 415 downwards.
ATCGGCGCCCTGCCGGTGATCGTTCCCTACGTGACGCTGTGGGCGATCACGCGCGTGCCAGGAACGACACAACCCCTTCGGCGCTCGCGCAACCAGGTGATCGCCGGCGTCCTCGGTGGCGTCGCCGAGTGGCTCGGGGTCAAACCGGGGCTCGTGCGCCTGACGTACAGCGCGCTCACCCTGGCGACGTTTGGGTTGCCTGGCGTCGTGACGTATCTGGTGCTCTGGGCCAAGACCAAACCTGCGGATTCACCTTCTCTCGAGTGAAAGCGCTTCGTCAACCGGGATGCGGGGTGCGGGACGCGCGGCGAGGGATCTAAGCCCCGCGCCCCGCATCCCGCCTCTTACGCATCCGAGAGCTCCTCGCCGTCGAGGATCATAGACGTGTGCGACATACCGATCGACTCGACGAACT
>DATEHJ010000030.1:0-4208 GCA_035279645.1 Gemmatimonadaceae bacterium | reverse complement strand
GCGCGCATATCTCATCGCGGAGGAGGGCATTACTACGGAATGCCAGTAGCGCGGCTGGCATCTCGACTGGGCCCTCTGACGAACGTTGAAACTGACAAGGGTGCTTCTGGGTGCGGCGGCAGTGAACCCTTATCAGCCCTTCGCGCTTACCAGGGCACCCATCCCGCAGGGCGCGTTAGGCGTTCTTCTCGGCGCCGTCCTAACTGCGACAAAACTAAGAGTCTGGTCTGCGCGTTCGGGCATCAGGCAAAGCGCCAGCTAACGCCCAAGTTCAGCTGCAACGTTCGTTAGGCGACAGATCGAGATGCTCGCACGGGTCGTGCGGCATCCGAGGTGGCTCCCCCTAATCTGCGTGCCACGCGACGTCAGGCGGCCGCCCATGCTCTCGCGCAAAGTAGTCCAGGGCGCGTCGAATCTCGGCGAACGGTAAAGACCAGGACGCCGGATACCAGTCATGCTGGCCGTTGCTCAAGCGATATTCAATCTTGGCGTTAGGATCACCGACGTAAGACGGATCTCGCGAGCTGAATCCTGAGTCACCTGGAGCGGGCAGGTACATAAGCCAGCCCCGATCGCCATTGATCAGCGCGCACAGAGACTGACCGTCAGGCGACTCGAGCCAAATCTCGTCGAATGGTGATTCCACCAACCCTCTCAAGTTGCCGCCTAACGCCTAACGCCTAACGCCTAGCGTTTAGCTGCGCGCGGTCATCTTACAGGCTGTATCCTTCGTGCTAATGCAGATGCTGTCGAGTCACACTACCGCAATGCCTCGGAACGCTCGGCATCCGCAACGCAACAGTCAGGCTGCCGGTCGGGCACTCTATGGAGAGACGGTGAAACTGCGGCGAAGAGGAGGATCAGAGCCACGAGAGTGGCTAGTACTACGCCGGCAAGATGCAGCAGGAGTCCTATCCATCGCGGAGCCCAAGGGCGCGAACCATTCGCTCGAGCTGCCAGGAAAAGGACGCCCACGACGGGAAGAACGACGACCAATGCGAACGCGGGCCCGTAGACGCCCGAATCGACATTATGACCATAGGCTACGATCGCCGCGCGCTCGGCGAAGATCCCATCCACCCAGAGTACAACTGCAAGCACGAGCAGCGCGAACCCGAGAATGAGATCAACTTGAGCAGTCGTGGGCCGCCAGCGCCGCGCGACGGAACGATGTGCAGCTTGCGTATTCACTCCCTCCGCACATGCGTGGAGCAGTTTCAGCGTTCGTTAGCCATCGGCCTCGTTTGAGTTCGACCTGCCGCGCTGCGGCACGACAGCCGGAACGCCAACCGCGAGGGCGTCGAAGGCGGTGAATACAAGCAGCTCGCCGTCGTCGGTGAGCCAGACATCGATCCGCGCGGCAGGGATCGCCGCGCCGAGGCGGTCACGCCATTCGAGGGCGTCGCTGAAACCTCGAGCCCCGATGGCGGTGACTCCCGTCCGCACCCACTGGGGCAGTTCGGCGCGAATCGCTTCAAGCGCCGCCAAGGGCCGTGTGGCAATCACGGCGAGGCCTCGCGCATCCTGCGTGACGGCGATGCCGATCGGAATTCCGCGGTATGTAAGCGTGAAATCCATGCTCTAAAGCGCCCCACATCGATGGCCAACGCCCGAGCTCACCTGCAAGGGAATTATATAAGAGCGCCGGGCGCAATCCCGGCGCAATCCGTAGCTGCCTCGTGAGGTGCTGCGTTCGTTAGATGGCGCGGACGACAAATCCTACTCACGCGCGCCGGTGAGACTGTAAGCATGCTCCGCGCAGTAAGCGATGCCTTGCAATGGTCGGCGCGTACAGCCGGCGACAATACACTCACCGGTCGCGGCGTCCCCGCCACGAGACTGTCGAAGAAATTCAATCCTGACCGCACGATCGTCATCGGACGACCACGTCGCTGGATTGGGGATCTTGATCGCGAAGCCCGGCGAACGCGAATGGGGATCCTCCCGCTCAACTTGCCACGCCTGCCCACATTGATGGCAGTGAGCAATGAGCAGCCACGGCTCCGTGCGGTCAGCGATAAGTCGGCGTTCGAACTCGCTGCGCGAATAATCGCGGTCGAGCCGAAATATGCGCGGCAAATCGTTACACTCAGGAACCATGAGTTATCTCAGGTGCGTGTCGCCACCTAACGCCGGAGTTCCGCTGCGAGCGGTCGGTCATCCATGCGGTAACCGATCGGCACTAGCATGGGCACTCCGGGCGCTCAACCGCAATGCTTTGCGCGCCGGCAGCAGCAACGCAACGTTAGCCAGCCGGGTCGCGATTCCAGAACGCCTCTCTCCAGTAGTAAAGGCGATGATCGTTGGTGGGAGCTCGTTCGTGATTAGCGTCCTCCCAATCCGGAAAGCGATCATGGCGAGGGTCGATCGGACGCCATGCGGGATCACGCTCGAATCCTGGCACGGCCGCAGGATGCTTCCGAGCCAATCTCGTTGCCGCTGTGGCGTATGCAACTTGAGCGTCGACGAGCGTAGTCGCGTTCGCGCCGCCGGCGAGCGTGGTCGCGTACTCTAATTGCAGCGCATCGTCCTCCCAGCCGCATACCATGCAGACGTCGTACGAACCAGGTGGTTCACGAAAGGAAAGATACCCGCAGACCGGGCACGGATACATCGCTTGCCTCACGACAATGCTTGCGGCTAACAAAGGCTTGGCATTCAACTGCCGGCGAGTGGGCCTTCACTATTCAACCAAACGACTTCGAGCGACCGTCAGCTGCAACGCATCGTTAGGTAGCCGCGTCGGGGAGCGGCGCGTAGGCTTGGCGAGCCGATGGTCGCGGATGAATAAGCCCAGGCCCTGGCCTCGGAGCCTCCTGTGTCTGGTCGGAGGGCTCCGCAGGGTCGGCGATCTCCCACTCCTGTATGTCATTGGTAGCTCTCAAGTCCTGAAGGTACTGGACGAGTTGATCGCAGTAGCGATCCCAGTCCTGGACATGAATAGCCACGAGTCGCGGGTCGAAGAACGTTGCGGGGCCGATCATGATCTGGCGTTGGTGGCAGTCTCGGAGGATGCGATCCAGATAGAGGCGACTGGCATCCGGAGCAGCGGGAGCTGTTATCACCCGCACCGTCCCACCGGAGGCTTGGCTCAAGACACGCACGAACTCAAGCTGGCCGTTCTCCGCGTGCCGCCCTTCCACCACGGTCCCGATCGAGATGTCATAGAGCCACACCGGCACGTTGAGGATCCGATAGCCGGACGGGACATCAGGGCTTGCCTCGACCCACAGGACTTCAACGCGGCCCTCGGGGCTAACGAAACGCATCTGGTGCCACGCGTTTTCGGTTGCCTTTGTCATCTCGTGTGACGCAGAAGGTGTATGGCTACCTAACGCCGTGAGTTGAACTGCGGAGCGGCTTGGCTGCGGGCGACGCCATGTGTGACGCTACAGCGATGTTTGCCGGCTCACAGGGTGACAGGCCCAGCGAGCCGATGCGCGTGACGAGGTCGTTAGGCAAGTCGAATCCGGGGTTGCAACCATTTCGCACGTAAATCACGCACTGGAGTAGGGCGTCGAACCGGGCCAAGAGTTCGCGTACTTCTGACGCGCGCGTCTCAAGGGCGAGCAGCAGCGCGGCGATATGCGCTGCGACCGGCTCCGATCGCGGCAACGGGCTCGCCAGCTCCCAACGGCCAAGGCGCGGGCGCATCGAGGGCCGAACTGGGGGAGGCTCGCTTGCGGCGCCCGCGAAGGTTGGAGTAAGGCCGAGCAGCGCCGTGACCACTGAGGGGTCCGGACCGAACCCGCCAACGCTGAGATAGAGTCGCGTCTCGTCCACGATTTCTATGTTGCGGGCTAACGCCAATTGGGCAGCGGCATTGAACCGCACCGATGCTCCGAATGTACGCACCTTCGTAATCCAATTCTACAATCGCGGCGAGATCGATGTGTCGCAACTCTATGCCGAGTTGGGCCTTGGGTGCCTTCATCAATTGAGCGTTCATTCACCAAATCTTCGCGCTTCGTTCTCCAATGCGCGGCACCCGGCAAAAAAACGCGGAGTGCAGGCGCCGAGGGACCACGTGGCGACCGCTTCACCAGTCCTGCTGATCGACTATGCCTCGATTAGTGCCTGGCTTCGTCGCGCGGATCACCGCTCCTGTTGCCTTGCCCGCCTCGGCGCAGAAGTCGCGGCGCAAATCGGGGGCCATCGCGGGTGTGACCCCTCCGTGGCCGCCGACCGTCATCTGCGTACGCCGACAG
>DATEHJ010000029.1:0-11899 GCA_035279645.1 Gemmatimonadaceae bacterium | reverse complement strand
CATCGGCGTCGTCTGATAGGAGCGGCGCGATGTCGCGGCGTCGAAGCCGTCAGCGACCGCGACGATCTTGCTGAACACGCTCATGCGGCGATCGCGCACCGGCCGTGGATAGCCGGTGAGATCGATCTTCATGTGATGTTCATACGCGACGATCATTGCGCGATAGTGCAAATCCTGCGTGCCGCGCAGCTGGAACATGGCGAGGACGCCCATCCACGGGTGCGCCGCGATCTGCTTCCACTCGTCGTCGGTGAGTCCCTCGACTTTGTTGAGCACCTCGGAGGGCACGCGTGACTTTCCAATGTCGTGAAAGAGCGCGGCCATGCCGAGATCATAAAGCTGCAGCTTCGTAAGGCCGAGTCGCTTGCCGATCGCGACGGAGAAGATGCACACGTTCACGCTGTGAGTGAACGTGTATTCGTCGTAGTCGCGGATCGCCGTTAGGCCGACAAGTGACGTTTCCTCGTTCAAGATCTGATCGACGATGCCCTGAACCACTCGCTTGATCTTCTTGATGTTCGGGCTCTTCCCGAATCGCACCGCCGTCATCAGGTCCTTCGTCACCGCGACCGACTGCGCGTACGTTCTCTTCGCGCGCTCCTTCGACTTTTCCTTGTCGTCGTCGCTGGCTTCGGCGGGGCGTGAGAGCGTGAAGGCACGAACGCCCGCCGCATCGAGCTTGGCATGCAGCGAGTCGAACGCTTGATCCGGATCCTCGTTCCCCGGCACGCTCTGCAGGAGCGAGAGAAACACGAGCCAATCGCGCGAGGTGACCGAGGCGTCGATGTGCTGTGCCCCCAGCCCCGCGCGCCGATAGAGCGACAGGAGGTGACTGAAGCTCGCGTAGTTGTCGAGATCCAGTCGCAGGCGCGTCGCGTTCACGAAGATGAACTCCCCCGACGTGCGGATCTCGAGCTCCGACTCAGCGGCGATGATCTCGCGACTGAGCGTCGTCAGCTCGTCTAGTGCTCGCTGCACGGCCGCGTTCTCGACGGGGTACAGCTTGATCGCGCGAAGTGCTCCGTGATACGCGTAGATGAGGCTTCGTCCCGCCCGTCTCACGTACGAGTCGCCGATGTTCGGATCGGCGTTCGCCGCGCTAGCCGTACCGCCAACGAGCGTCGGACGCGACGGTGGCGCCGCGAGGGGCCGCGACGCCGTCACGCGATTGCCCCGCGGAGCGCGCGATTCACCGCGTTCCGGACCACGACGTCCTTTTCCGACGACGCCTTCCGAAGAACGTCTGCGGCCTTTTGGCTCGAGATGCGCCCCAACGCGATTGCCGCGCACGCGCGCAGCTCCGAATCTTCACGCCGTCCAAGAAAGCCTTTGCCATTGAGCACCATGTCGAGATACTCGATCCCCGCATCGCCGGAGAGCGCGCCGAACGCCTCGAAGAACGCCATCTTTTCCGTGAGATCGGCGTCCCGAATCGCCTTGCTCTTCACCGCCGTCTCGATGCGCGGCAGCACGAGCTTGTAGCCGCGCGCGGTGAATGCGCGCACCGTCGAAATGCGGACCTCGCGGTCGGCATCTTCGACTCCGCGCTCGAGCGCCTGGAGCGCACTCGGCGATCCAATCTCCGTCAATGCATGAACCGCCATTTGTCGCAACTCGACATCTGGCCCACTCAGGATCTTCGAAAGCGATTGCACCGTTGCCGGCGTCTTCAAGGCGCCGGCGCGGCGAATCGCCTCCAGTGCGACCTCCCGCTCCTCGGCCAGGATAAGTCGCACTAGCTCACTCGTGTTCAACGATGCAAGACGCTCCGCCGCCGCCTCGAGCAACGGGCGCACCTTGGGATTGTGCATGCGGCGCAACCAGTTGAACACGGTGCCCAACGCGATCGGCCGAAGCTGGTCGAAGAGCTCCATCAGCTCCGCCTGCGGGGGCAGCTCGGCTGCGTCGTCGAGGGACTGAAGGAGCTGCGCAAGTGACTCCGGTGCGCTCAGACGAACTGGAAGCTCGGTGAGCGCCTGCTTGTGCTCCGCCGACAGTTCTGGCGCGCGCTGTATCGTCGCGTGCACTTCGCGCAACAGGTGAGCAACGCCGCGAAAGTGTCCTGTCGCCAGCAGGGTCACGAGTGTGGAATCGAGTATTTCGAGAATCTCCGCTCGGAGCGTTGTTTTCGTCTGCTGCTCGAAGATGTCCAGCAGCGTCGAGGTCACACGTGAGCGGAGGTCTTCGGCATATTCGCGATCGATCTCACTGTGCAGATACTCGATTTCGTTGTCGTCGAGGAAATAGAGCGTGGCGTCGAAATCCGAGATGTTGACGATCCCGGCCGCCGCCTGCGTTTCCGAGACCGCGCTGTGTGTTGCCTGTTCGACTGCCTGAGGATCGATCTTCTTTGTTTCCGCGCCGTCGGTTATCGGCGCCGTCGGGTCGATCGCGAGATCCTGATAGCGATATCGCGCAAAGGCGAAGTCCGCTTCCCAGAGCATCGTGAGGAGATCGTCCTCGTCGGGCGTTGCCTTACGAGCGCGCTGTAGAACGCCTAACAGCGCCATCACTTCCTTGTCCTCGAATCCCTTGAGGAGCTTCAGCTCGCGAATGCCGTCCTTGAAAAAGAGCCAAGGCAGACTATCAGAGGACTTGCTCGGCTCGGAGAGCACGACGTGGTCGTACCAGAGAATCTCCGTCTCCGAGAAGGTAAGTGGCAGCTCATCCGTCTTTGCCCAGATCGCGGCAAAGCCGCCGCGGAGCGAGTCGAGGGCGCCCTTGTAGATCGGATTGTTCGGTAGATACAGCTGATGCGCGCGCCCCGCCTTGACGACGAGTCGAAGCAGCTCCTCGACGGGAGCGGGAGGAAACGGAGCTTCCTCCGTTGACCCGGCGGCGGGCGCGGAGGTAGCTGTCACGGTGCAAGAATACCCATTTCGCTGACCTGTGCGACGTCTTTGTCACCACGACCACTGATGCATACCAGCACGGAATCGTCCGCGTGCCAATGCCCGCGCTGCGACGCAAGCCAACTCACTGCATGCGCGCTCTCGAGAGCAGGAACGATCCCTTCCAGACGACTCAGCAGCTTGAATCCTTCCAGCGCTTCGTGATCTGTAACGGCCACGTACTTCGCTCGGCCGGTGTCCTTCAGATATGCGTGCTCCGGCCCAACACCCGGGTAATCCAACCCCGCTGAGATCGAGTGCGCTGGATGCACTTGACCTGCGGCGTCCTGCAGCAGATAGCTCAACGTCCCGTGCAAAACTCCGGGCGTGCCTTTCGAGAGGGACGCGGCGTGATGCTCGGTGTCGAGCCCCTCTCCGGCCGCCTCTACTCCGACGAGTTGGACCGCCGGATCGTCAACAAAAGCGTGGAAGATTCCCATCGCATTCGAGCCGCCGCCGACGCACGCAATCACAGTGGCCGGGAGCGCACCCGCCTGAGCGAGCATCTGTTCGCGCGCCTCGCGACCGATCACCGACTGAAAGTCACGCACCATGCGCGGATACGGCGCCGGGCCCACCACCGAGCCGATGACATAATAGGAATCCACGACGTTGGTGACCCAGTCGCGGATCGCTTCGCTCGTGGCGTCCTTCAGCGTGCGCGTTCCGCTGGTCACCGGCACGACCGTCGCGCCCATGAGCCGCATGCGCCACACGTTCAGCGCCTGACGACGCATGTCCTCCTCGCCCATGTAGACGACGCACGCGAGACCGTAGCGTGCGCATACGGTGGCCGTGGCCACGCCGTGTTGTCCGGCGCCCGTCTCCGCGATGATACGCCGCTTCCCCATCCGCCGCGCGAGCAGCACCTGACCAACCGTGTTGTTGATCTTGTGAGCGCCGGTGTGGTTGAGGTCTTCGCGCTTGAGCCACACGCGCGTCCCGACGTGATCCGAAAGACGTGGCGCGTCGCTCAGCGGCGACGGGCGCCCGACATACGTCGACAGCATGTGGTCCACCTCGGCCTCGAAGGCGGGGTCGGCGCGTGCCGCGTCGTACTGGCGCTCTAGCTCATCAAGCGCCGGAATTAGCGTTTCTGGAACATACCGGCCACCGAAGACGCCGAAACGGTCGGAGGTGTCGGCAGTGGTCGCGAGGTCATGTGCTGGCATGTACGGCGTCCCTGAATGCGCGCATGCGCGCGTGGTCCTTGATCCCGGGTGCCGTCTCCACACCTGAGGAGACGTCCACAATCTCGGGTCGCAACAGGCGAATGGCTTCTTTCACATTCTCGGCGTTCAGCCCTCCCGCGAGCACGAGCTTGGCGCCAACCCTCTTCTCTCGCCTCGCTCGCAAACGGCTCAATTGCTCGGCCAACTCCCGCCAAGGGAGCGTGACGCCAGTGCCCCCCAGCGTCCCTGGCACTCTCGCGTCGACGAGGACGGCGTCGGCCGTAGCGAACAACTCCGCCGCGCCGTCCGGGATGCTCGCTGTCGCGAGCCGAAGCACGCCCCAGATTTCGCCCTCGAACGCCGCACGAATGCGTGTCACGGCGGCGGCGTCGCAATCGGTGTGGAGCTGCACGACACTGAGCCCGAGGCGTCTCGCGCTCTCGGCGATTATCTCGTCCGATGCGTCGGCAAACACGCCGACGCGTCGAACGGGCTTCGGCACGTCGCGCAGCACCTCCGCGGCACTCTCGACGGTGAGCCGCCTCGGTCCGCCGGCGAAGATCACGCCGACGTACGACGCACCGAGCGCCGCCGCCGCGCACGCGTCTTCCGCGCGCGTCATCCCGCAAAACTTGATCTCAGTCGCCACGAGCAGTCCGTGGCACTCCCGTTAGGCTCCGCACCGCCTGGGCCGGATCCGGCGCCGCCGACACGCTCGTGCCGACCAGTACCGCATCCACGCCACAGCGCGCGACGCGTTCGATGTCACTTCGGCTCGAGACGCCACTTTCAGCGACGGCGACGACTGTCGGCGGTATCCGCTGCATCAGTCGCTCGCTCGTCTCGGGATCGATGGCGAGCGTCTCGAGGTTCCGATTGTTGATGCCGACGATTGATGCTCCACACTCCAATGCCAGATCGAGCTCACGTTCGTCGCGAATTTCCACCAGGAGCTCGAGCGAGAGGTCCTTCGCGACGTTCACGAGCGCGGGCAACCCCGATGGACCGAGCGCGCGCACAATGAGGAGCGCGGCCGAAGCACCGAGCGATTTCGCTTCGACTAGCTGAATCGGCGCGATGTGGAAATCCTTCTTCAGGACGGGCACGTTCACGCTGCCGCGGACGAGCAGCAAATCGTCCGTCGAGCCGGCGAAATGCTCGGGCTCCGTCAACACCGAAATCGCCTTCGCACCCGCGCTGGCGTACGCGCGTGCTTGAATGCCGGCGTCCATGCCCGGCTGTATCCACCCCTTCGACGGCGAACGCCGCTTCACCTCAGCGATGACGGCGACGCTCTCGCCGCGAAGCGCGTCTGCGAAGGACGGCACGCCGCCGACGTCGCGAGCCGAGCGCTCGAGCTGAACCGCATGAGGCTCTAGCGCTCGAGCCCGTAGGCGTGCCTCTTCGACGATGCGGCCGAGTGTACCCGAGGGCGGGGTCCATGCAAACGATGCTTGCACTTCGGTCCTTCTTCGGATAACGTAAGATTCGGTGCTTGTTCGGGATTTGGCAACGAGCGCACACTCAGCCCTGTTACTCATACCACGGTCGCCAGCCATGCCGCTCACAAAGCGCCAGCGGGAGATACTAAACTACCTCGCGAACTACACCGAGCAAAACGGCTACGCGCCGAGCTTCGAGGAGATCGCGGATCAATTCCGCTACTCGTCGCTGGCCACGGTGCACGAGCATCTCTCGAATCTCGAGCGGAAGGGCTACATCAAGCGCTCGTACAACGAGAGCCGCGCGATCGAGATACTCCCTACTGAAGCTACCCCGCGCGCGATCGAGCTCCCCATCCTGGGCAGCGTCGCCGCCGGTGTGCCGATCGAATCGATCGAACATGGGGAAACGATGAGCGTGCCGGACGCGTTCGTACGGCGCGGTGGGGATCACTACGTTTTACGCGTTCGTGGTAATTCGATGATCGACGAACAGATCCGGGATGGTGATTTCGTTGTCATCAACGAGCGGCGAAGCGCGGACAACGGCGAGATGGTGATCGCGCTCATGAACGGCTCATCGGCGACGGTGAAGAAATTCTACCGCGAACGCGACGGCCGCATTCGGCTCCAGCCGGCAAACGACACGATGCCGCCGATCTATGTCGACGAGAACGACGTGATGATCCAGGGCATCGTCGTCGGCGTCATGCGCCGGTATTAGCGGGCTACGCGATGGGGAGATTCGATCACTAATTCGCGCAATTCATGTTTGATTGCCGGAACGGTCGCGATCTGTATGACGCGTTAGGCTACGTGCACCCTGAACGCCGCCTGAAGTCGCTCCAGCGCGTGTAGTCCGGCGTTGTCCCGCATGGCATCCTGTGCGATGCCGACTGCGTCGTCGAAGGTCGTCACCTTGCCCGACACGTAAATCGCCGCCGCGGCGTTCAGCACGACCGCCGCTGTCGCCCCGCTGTTCCCCTCCCCCCTCAGCACCGCGAACACAATCTCCGCGTTTTCCTTCGGGGAGCCCCCGGCGAGATGTTCAGGGCTGGCGTTGCGGAATCCATACCGTCCCGGTTCGATCGACCACTCCCGGATCATGCCGTCGCGAATCTCGACAGCGCGCGTCACACCAATCGGCGAGACCTCGTCGAGGCCGGGCGCTCCATGCACGACCAGCGCGTGCATCGTGCCGAGCTCTCGCAAGGCGCCGGCGATGAGCGCGAGCCGGCGCTCGTCGGACACGCCGACCACCTGCCGCCCCGCGAACGCCGGATTCGCCAGCGGGCCGACGATGTTCATCACCGTCGGAATCGCCAGCTCACGCCTAACGGGGCCGACGTGTCGCATCGCCGGATGCATGAGCGGCGCGAACATGAACACGATCCCTGCGTTGCGGAGCGCCTGCTCCATCACCTCCACCGGCACCTCGATCTTTACGCCGAGCGCCTCCAGCACGTCGGCGCTGCCGCACAACGAGGTGAACGATCGGTTGCCGTGCTTCGCAATCCGCACGCCGGAGCCGGCAGCGAGTAGCGCGGCGGCCGTAGAGATGTTGAACGTGACGAGGGCGCCTCCCCCGGTGCCACACGTGTCGACCAGTTCCTCCGGGCGCTCGGCGCGGAGGACGACCATGACGTTCCTCATCGCCCGGACGACCGCGGCAACTTCCTCCGGCGTTTCGCCCCGCACCCGGAGACCGATCAACAGTGCGCCGATTTGCGCCCCGGTCGCCTCACCGGCCATGACGCGGTCGAACGCGCGCGTCAGCTCATCACCAGGAATCGCCTCGCCATGTGCGAGGCGGCGAATCGCCGTTGTCAGCGCTGTGCCGTCAGTGGACACTGAGCATCTCGCCGAGGCGCTCCGGCAGTCGCGCTCGTGAGGCCACGAGCGCGATGACAAGACCGAGCAGCCGCACACGCTCGATGTCCTCCTCGCCGAACACGCCGTACATCGCGCGATTCGTGAGATTCACGACACCCACAAGGTCATCGTGATACACCAGTGGGAAGCTGATGAAGGAACCCGTCGTGAAATACTGATCCCGCAGCAACGGGTGCTGCTTCGCCTCGCCGACATCCCGAACGAGGAGCGGCTCCCGCGACTGGGCGACGCGACCGGCGACGCCGTCACCGATGCGAATGCGAGCTCCCTCCGCGACACCGGGTGCGACGCCCCGGGCTGATGCGAGATAGAGCCAGCCGGCCTCGCGCGCGCGAAGCATCAAGGAGCAGCGTTGCGCTTGCATGTCGTCGCCCACGAGCGAGAGGAGGCCGTCGACGAGCTGACGCGGATCGTCGGTGCTTGCGTCGAGGCTCAGCACGCGATCGATCAGGTAAAGTGTGCGCGTCTTTTGCCGCAGCAACTCGCTCCGACGCGCGAGCTCGATGTGGGCTTTCTCCAGCTGCTCGACGGCGGACGTCACTGTCGCTTCGACGGCTTCCGCGCGACGGGTCGCCTGACGAGTCGACTCTTCCGACCGTGCGAGCTCGCGCTCGAGTGCTACGACTCGTTCGGAGGCGCCGGCAACGTCGCCTGTCGCGCCTGGTCGTGCGAGGGCCGCCTGGAGCTGCGCGAGCCGGCGCTCATACTCGCCGTGGACGCGCTGTGTCACTTCTTCGAGCGTCTCGACCGCTTCCGAGCGCGCGTCGTGCTCGAGGAATCGCACCAACGCGAGATCGAAGAGCGCTGCCGAAGGTCCGAATCGCTCCGACGTGCGCGTGCCGAAAATTTTTCGCGTCTCGTAGAGCACGAGGATCGCGCTCAATTGTCCCTCGAAGCGAATCCCCCGCGCCGACAACCATCCTGGCTCATCGAACCCGCGCAACCCGAACAGGCGTGCGAACTCGTCCACGCTGTCGTTGAACTCGACGAACTGTCCGCCAGCTGTCACCGCCACGCGCTCTCGATTCGCGAGATGATCGATCGTTGTCTCCAGCGACGTCACTTCGACGGTGGCGCCGCGCGGGACGAGCCGCTCGCGGAGCATGCTCCGCTTGTGGTCGTAGCGGATGAGCGCGATCTGCGCGAAGCGATCGATGTCCGCGAGTGCTTCGCCAAGCGCGCCAAGCGCAGCCTGTACATCGTTGGCAACGGTGAGCGCGTGGGCGAGAGACGCGAGCGTGCGCGGCGGCATCGATGTCTGTTTGGTGCGGCTGGGGAATTGAGGGGGAGACGCAGTCTAGACGAGCGGACCAGCACGTCACGCAACGTACGGGCTTCGGGATTTCGGCGAGGCTATGCACTAGTGGGCCGCTGATACCGCTGACGGGACCCTGAAACCACTGACGAACAGCGATATCTACCAAGCGGAGACGATTCGACGCGAGGGCGAATCTGATTTGCTACGTCGAACAAAGTCAATCGCTTCCACGCTCGTGCGACACATTTGTGTTGCTTGACACACCTTCATGCCCCGGTAGTTTTCGTTCAATGGCCGAGCGGACCGTGCAGCTCGTGTTGCACTACGACGGTGCACGATTCAGCGGATGGCAACGGCAGCCCGACCAGCGCACCGTTCAGGGGGTCGTGGAGCAGGCACTCGAGCGTTTGTGTGGGGGACCCGTTCCGGCACTTGGCTCGGGAAGGACCGACGCGGGAGTGCACGCGAGAGGTCAAGCGGTCGGTGTGCGACTGCCCGAGCGCTGGGATGCAACGCGAGTGCGACGCGCACTCAATGCGATCTTGCCCGAGGACGTGTGGGTCGCCGCCACGTTCGAGATGCGCCCAGAATTTCATGCACGCTATAGCGCCGTTTCGCGGCGCTATAGTTATTACGTCGGAACGGACGAAGAGGCACGATCACCGTTTCGGCGGGCTCGCGAGCTTCCCGTGAGTCACCCATTGGATCGAGCAGCGCTCGACCTCACCGCATCGATGTTGGAAGGCGATCACTGCTTTCGCGCGTTCGCCGTGCTGGGAACGGCGCCCGCCCAGGACGATCATCGCTGCATTGTGCACGTCGCTCGCTGGCGCGACCGGCCCGGCGGTTTGGTCTTCGAGATCGAAGCAAATCGTTTTCTACATCACATGGTGCGATTCTTGGTCGGTACGATGATCGACGTCGCGAGCGGGCACCGTCCACTCGGCGAGTTTGCCGCATTACTCGAGGCGACCGACAATCGAGGTGTATCGCCGCCAGCTCCGGCGCATGCGCTCTTCCTCGATCGCGTCACGTACCCGAAGGAGCTGTACCTCGAGCATCACCCTGCTTTGACTCCAGCATGACCAGACCTTCGCGCGTTTTCGTCGCGCTGATTTTAGCAGTCGCTGCCGCTTGTGGACGCACCCGCGAATCCGAGGCGGCGCCGATGCAAGCTCAGGCGACGACCAAGTCAACAACCGTTAGTACGTCTCGTCGCACGGCGATCACCGAAGCGGTTGCGCGTGTTGCCCCCGCCGTCGTCACCGTTCAGACAGAGATCCTGCAACGCGTCGCGCCCGACCCATTCGATTGGCCGTTCGGTGGCGAACAGCAGCAACGGTCGGCTGGTCTCGGCACCGGGTTCATCGTTCGGCCCGACGGCGTGATCGTGACGAATGCGCACGTGGTGCAGGGCGCGACGCAGGTGTCGGTGATGATGCGCGACGGAAAGACCTTTCCGGCGAAGGTTCTCGGCTCCGACGAAACGAATGACCTTGCCGTGCTCAAGATCAACGCGACGGGCTTGCCCGTCGCGAAGCTTGGGAATTCCGCGAACTTGCTCGTCGGCGAGTGGGCGATCGCGATCGGAAATCCGTATGGCTTTCTCCTCGGCAACTCCGAACCGAGTGTTACCGCAGGTGTGATCAGCGGCACGGGGCGCAATCTCGTTGCGCGCGGCGAGGGTTCGGCGGCGTACTTCGACATGATTCAAACCGACGCGTCGATCAATCCCGGCAACTCGGGCGGACCACTCGTCGATGCGGATGGTGAAGTGATTGGCGTGAACAGCTCGATCTACTCCACGAGCGGGGGCTCCATCGGGCTTGGCTTTGCTATTCCAATCAACCGCGCCTCGCGCGTCGTCGAGGATCTTCTCGAGCACGGCGCCGTTAGGCGGCCATGGATCGGTGTGAAGCTGCAGCTCAACAGCGGAAACAACGTTCGCGCGGCGATTTCCCAGGGCGCGGTTGTTTCCACGGTCGTCCCCGGCTCGCCCGCGGCAAAAGCGGGACTGCAACCCGGCGACGTGATACTGCAGGAGGGCAATCGACCGGTTCGGAACCAGTTCGACTGGGAGGCGGCGCTGCTGGACCTTCGCGTTGGGCAGCCCGCCGCGCTGCGTGTACAGCGCGGATCGCGGGAGTTGAACATTCAGGTGCAGGTTGCCGATCAGCCCGAGGTCACCGCGCCGAAGGTGCAGGTGCTCAAGGAGCTCGAGCTCGTCACCGTGACGCCGGCGATTCGCGCCGAGCGAAACGTGCGATCGACGCAAGGCGCGCTCGTTTTCAACGTCAGTGATCGTGTCGCGAACGATCTCGGTATCCAGCGCGGCGACGTGATCGTGCAGATCAACCGCACGCGCATCCAGTCGGCGGAGGACGCCGCGAAGGCGCTGGATTATTATGGTGGGCGCGGACCGATCCGCATGTTCCTCGAACGAGACGGCCAGATCTACATCACGGATTTCGTCATCAGATGACGCGTCCCGCCGCGGAGACCTATTCGTCGCCGCTCGCGGAGCGATATGCATCGCGCGCCATGCTCGAGCTCTGGTCGCCGCTCACCCGGTATGGGATGTGGCGACGACTCTGGCTCGCGCTCGCCGAGGGCGAGCAGGCGTTAGGCATCTCCATTCCGCCTGACGCAATCGATCAGATGCGTCAGCATCTGGACGATCTGGATCTCACGGCGGTCGCGGCGTATGAGAAACGGCTGCGGCACGACGTCATGGCACACATCCATGCGTTCGCCGACGTCGCGCCCTCGGCACGCCCGTACATTCACCTCGGCGCGACGAGCGCATACGTCACCGACAACACGGAGCTCGTGTTGATGCGCCGCGGTCTGCAATTACTCCGCGCCAAGATCGTCCGCGTGCTGCGCGCTCTCGGAGCGTTTGCCCGCGAATGGCGTGACGAGCCGACGCTCGGCTCTACACACTTGCAGCCGGCGCAGCCAACCACGGTCGGCAAGCGCGCGACGCTCTGGATGCAGGATCTCGTCCTCGATCTGGGAGACGTTGAATTTCGGATCGAGACCCTCCCCTGCCGCGGCGTGAAAGGTACCACCGGCACGCAGGCCAGCTTTCTCGCGCTCTTCGACGGCGATCATGAGAAAGTGCGCCGGCTCGACCAGCTCGTCGCGGCGGCCATTGGTTTCAAGACTTCTATACCAGTCTCCGGCCAGACGTACACTCGAAAGCTCGACGCGCAGGTGCTCGGTGCCGTCGCCGGTGTGGCC
>DATEHJ010000028.1:0-6127 GCA_035279645.1 Gemmatimonadaceae bacterium | reverse complement strand
AGTCGCAGCCGCCATACCATCCAGATCGCCTCGCGCACGATCGACTTGGACATCTTGCTCTGCCCTTCGGTTCGATCCACGAACACGATCGGTATCTCAACGATTCGGAAGTGCTTTCGCCACGCGCGAAAGCTCATCTCGATCTGGAATGCATAGCCGTTCGAGCGAACCTGCGTGAGGTCGATCGCCTCGAGCACTCGTCTTCGAAAGCACTTGAAGCCACCGGTTGCGTCCCACAGCGGGAGTCCTGTCACGACGCGAGCGTACACGTTCGCGAAGTAGCTCAGCAACAGCCGATTGATCGGCCAGTTGACGACGGTGACCTTGCCGTTGCGATAGCGCGAACCAAGGACGAGGTCCGCGTCCTCGATCGCACGCAGGAATTGGGGTAGGTGCGCAGGATCATGCGAGAAGTCGGCGTCCATCTCGAACATGAAATCGTAGCCTTTCTCGAGCGCCCAGGCGAATCCAGCAAGATACGCAGTGCCGAGTCCCATCTTGCTAGAGCGCCTGATGATATGCAGCCTCGGCTCATGTTGCATGAGACCCTCGACGATATCACCGGTGCCGTCTGGTGAGCCGTCATCGACGACGAGAATCTCGAGCCGAGGATCCTGATCGAGGATGGCTCCGATGATGCGCGTGATGTTCTCGCGCTCATTGTACGTCGGAACAATGACGAGGGCCCGTTCAGCCATCTGGCGAAATTAACCTCTACAGATGCGGCTTCCCAAGCCTCAGGCCGCTGCCGGTTGGCTTCGACGCTCGCTAACGACGCCGAAGATGACCAGTGCAATGCTCGCGAGGAGGACTAATAGTGTGATCACCTTCCCTCGCTGGTAGGCCGGATCGTTGAACCGCAAGTCGACGCGCTTGGCGTTCGCCGGCAGCTGAACGCCGATCAAGTTGTAATCCGCACGGTCCGTGGGCGCGGAACGGCCGTCGATGGTCGCTTTCCACCCCGGGAAAAAGTTCTCGGAGACGACTAACGCGGAACCTGCGGGCGGCGACGAGTCGATTTGCAGTTGAATGACACCAGGTGCGTAGCTCGTAACGTGCACCGGCGTGGAAAGCGCGGGAGGTGGTGCGGTGATCTGCTGTGCAGGGATTCGGGAGTTCGTGTCGAGAACCGCGACCCGTGTCGGATCGAACTGCGGATTCAGGACGGCGGCGAAGATCTGGTCCTCGGGTGCCTTCACGAACACCGGAGCGAGCCAAGCGAGCGGATTCGCGCCGGGAAGCTTGTACAGGTACACCGTGTTCCCGCCCGCGTCCTGTACAGGCCCAACGAGCTTCGTAAGTGGCGCGGTGAAGATTTGCTTGATGGCCGCGGTATCGGCATTCGTGTACAAATACTGAATATTCTCGTGGCGCCAGAACATCGGAGAAAAGACAATCTGAGGCACGCATCGCGTATCCGGCGTGGCGCCACACAGATGCTGGAAGCGGCCGATTTCGTTCCCGTGGTAGCCTAACGCCAGGCGGACGCCGTGTGCCATCGGCCCATCGTAGTGAAGCATGGCGTCCGAGTGAGTCATGCCGACGAGGGGCTCCGAGAGCACCCTTCCCGGCTCTGGCTGCTGTCGCACGTACTCCAGCGCGGGATCTGACGCATATAGGGTCGACGCTCGCGGAGAGAACATGAAGTACTGCTTTTCGACGCTGAAGTAATCCACCGCGAGGAGGCCAACGAACGCCCAAGCTGCCGCGCGCACGCCGAGATTCCGCCGATCCACCATCCAGACGACGAGCACGGCAAGCCCGATCACGAAAAAGGATCGCCATGCGCCGATCACGAGCGCGGCATTGTTACTGGCGATCGCGTCGTCGAGCTGGTCGCCGGCCCACGAGGCGGCAACGACCTTCGCCATGTTGGTGAGCCCACCGGTCGTCGCCAGCACAGCGACTGCCCCCGCCGCCGCAAGCCACCACAGTGCATATCGGAGGGAGACTCCGCGCACCAGCAACCGCTCGGCGCCGAGCGCCGCGAGCACAGCCGAGCTGAAGCCAACGAGGAACAGCATCGTGCTCGGCGCGCGGAAGTAATGCGTGCCGGGAATGATCGCGTACACGATGTGGTAGAAGGGCGTGCTGCCGCCGAGCGCCCAGAGCAGCGACACGATGAACGCTCCGATCCAGAACCAACGGAAGCCACGGCGCTCACTCGTTAGGCCGAGCCCAGCCAAGAAGAGCGACGCGGCGCCAAGGTACTCGCTGTGGAGATGGATACCATTCCTTCCCCAGTACTTGTCCAGGATGCCGCTGAACTCGGGGAGATAGAAGTTGATCATCTCCTCCAGAGGTAGCGAGAACGACGTCGCGTAGTCGTAGTCCCGACCACCGGCGCGCGGCGAAAATGGGACGTACTCGCGAACCGGAAGGAACTGCACTGCCCCCATCAGGCCGCCGAGAACGACGGCGCCGAGCGCGAAGAGCAGTCGTCGAACGGCGACGCGGCGATCGAGACGCATTCGCGAGCCGTCCGGCAGGTCGAGCTCCGCAAAAGCGAGATAGAGCGCGAACGCGCCGCTCGCGAGCAGCATGTACTGAATTAGCTGTGGATGCGGGGCGAGAACCGCGCCGCCGATCGCGAGTGCAAGGCCGCCCCAGGCCCACTTTCGTCCGTCGCGAATGCCGTGGATGAGGAAAAAAAGCGTGAGCGGCAGGAGTGCGCTGACGAAGAGCTTTCCGTCGTGACCCGGAGAGACGTACGCAGCGATCGGCCCGCACATGAGATACGCCACGCCGCCAATGACACTCGCGAGGTAGCCAATTCCCCACGCACGAAGAAAGAGATATGTGAAGAAGCCCGCGAGAAAGATGTGTACTAAAAGTCCCCACGTCATCGCGACGTCGGTCGGCAGGATCATGCGCAGGAGCGCCGTGGGATAGAAAATGTCGCCGTGCATTGCCGCCACGTACGGCATCCCCCCCATGAGGTAGGGATTCCAGAGAGGAATCCCGTGGCCGGCCTTCAGCGACGCCGCTGCGAACTCTCGAAACGGATAGCCGGCATAGAACTGATCGCTGCGTACATTGATAAGAAAGCCGCCCGCGAGCGCGGGAAAACTGAGAATGAGAGTGCACAGGGCGAACACGAGCGCTGCCCAGGCGCCGGCGAAGCGCGGAGTCCACTGCTCTTTGCGCCGCAGTGTCTCGGCGGCCGCCGTTGTTCGACGTTGGTTCTTATTGTTCACGAGGTCGTCGTCGCAAGCCGTCGAAGGTCAGGAAGAGCGCACCGGGCGCGATCTCCAACACGGTGAGCCACAGACGCGATGTTACTGCGAGGACTGCTGCCTGCGCCGGAGTCGCAAGATGCGCCGCGGGAAGCAACGCGATCATCGCCGCCTCGCGAAAGCCAACGCCGGCTGGTGCGAACAAAACAAGGTAACCCACCAGGTACGAGAGCGCGTAGACGGCGGTGTACGCGGTGATCGGACCATGCGTCGATCCAATGATGCCGCGCGCGAACGTGGCGAATGCGGTGCCGTACAGCACCCATGCAACCAGATTCCCGACTACCGAGATGACGATCGCCGTCGCCGGGAACGTCGCCGCGCCGAAATCCCGTCCCGTGATACGACTCAGACGACGTACCATGGCCGGTAGCGCGCGTGGCAACGCCGCAAGGACCACCACCGTCCCGAGCACGAACACGATAGCCGGTGCCCTGCCCCCAGCCACCTGGGGAAGATTCAGGAGTGGCCACCCAAACGCCGCCGCAATGAGAAAACCGGCGACAAGGTTCACGACGACATTCAAAATTGCTGAACCCGTGGCGGCGATCGGGGAGACATTGGCGCGCTCGGCCATCACTCCCATAGCGCCAATTTGCCACACCTTACCCGGCACGTATCGCCCCAAGTTCGATATGGTCCAGATGCGCGCCGCGCTCACGAAGCCGAGGCGCGAGCTCCAGGTGCGCAGGACTTCTCGCCACGTCTCGAGGAGGACGGCGTAGGTCGCCAGAAAGATCATTCCGGACAGAGCGATCCAGCTCCAGTCGGGATGGAGTTGGGCGAGTTGCGCGGATGAACTCGCCCATTGTACGCTGAGCGCGTGATACGCGAATGCCAACGCGGTGACGGCGATCGCCACCTGCAACACACGCAGCACATAACGAGTGGTCTTCTGGTTACTCATGGCGCGGGTGCGGGTCCACCACTGGTTGCCGTCCGGCACCGTGCAAGGTGATCGCGTCACGGTAGATCGAGGCGTAGCTCTGGGCGACGGCGTCGGGTGCGAACACCCGGAGCGCGGCACGACGACCGGCCTTCCCGAGCTCGATCGCGCGATCCGGCTTCTCGAGCAGATCGTCGATTGCGGTCGCGAGGGCCCGCGATTCGAAGTCCTTCACTAGAAGGCCAGTCGCCTGATCTTCGACGATGTCGCGGAGGCCGCCGGAGTCGAAGGCGACAACGGGCGTCTCACACAGCTGTGCTTCCACGGCAACGAGCCCGAGGCCCTCCTCTCTCGACGGGACGACGAGAGCGGCGGTACGGCGATAGAACGGAACGAGGTGGTCCTGCGGGAGCGCGCCGTGCCAGTTCACCCGCTCGGCGATGCCTAACGACATAGCGAGAGCGCGTAGCGATTCGGCATCGGCACCGTCTCCGACGACATCGAGCGGGACGGGATGGCGCATCTCGGCCAACGCGCGCAGCAAGAGCTCGAGGCCCTTCTGTGCATTGAGACGTCCGACGTAGAGCAATCGGTCGCGCTCACGTCCCGGACCCGGAGCGAAGATGTCGGTCGCGGCCGGCATCGGGGCGACCGCCGGCACTCGTTGAGCGGGAGCGATGCCATGCGCCTGCTCGGCCAGCCATTGCGAGACGCTCGTTGCCGCGTCGGAACTGCCGAGCACCCAGCGAAAGGTGGAGCGCGCGGCTTTCGTCGATCGCGCAAGGCGAACATCGCTGCCGTGCATCGTCGTCACGAGGGGCAGCGGCGATATGCGTTTCATTGCCGCACCGAGGACGCCGCTCGGAAACCACCAATGCGCATGGAGGAGCGCAGGACGCAAGCGACGCTGCTCGCGGAGCGCGCGCCCGAAGCCAGCGCCGAGCAGGGAGACGAGCGCGGCGCGCGCCTGCCAGGACGAGCGGACCTGCTCCGCCATCGTGCCGGTGTAGGCGAGGGTCTCGAACGAGGCCGGCGCATAACGAAAACGGACGACGTCGATTCCGTCGATCCGTTCACGGGCTGCCAAGCCGGCGGCGTGTGGTGTGAGGGCGGTGACGCGAATGCCTCGATCGCCTAACGCGCGCGCGAGTCGAAGAATGAATGAGCCAGCGGCATCTCCGGACCAGCGCGGAAAGGCGTGCGTGAGGAACAGGACACTCACCGCCGCCGGATCAGCGATGGTCGCGCTCGTCATCCTGGCGCTGCTCGTCCAACCGACGCTGGATTTCGCGAAGTTGCGCGCGCTGCGCTGCGATCTGCTCGCCGAGCATACCGGCCGCGATGAAGACGCTTCCGAGAACGAGGCACGTCTGAATGATCGACCACACCCATCGCTGACCGACGCCATAGATCCAGAGCCGCGCCACGGCAAGCAGGCCCGCGAGCACCCCAAACGCGAACACTCCGAAACCGAGCATCGCGAAGAGCAGCAACGGCTTCTGTCCGAAGCGGAGCTCGAACCACACCGACAGCATGTCGAGTACGCCGATCGGTATGCGGTGCCAGCTAGCGAACTTCGAGCGTCCGGCGTGCCGCGGATAGAGCGGCACCGGAACCTCAGCCACCGTGAAACCCTGAGCGGCGGCGATGACGACCATGTAGCGGTGCCAGTCGGGCCTAACGGGAAGCCCGTCCATTATCTCGCGCCGATATGCCTTGACGCTGTTGAGGTCCTTGACGTTCACATCGAACAACAATCGGCTCAGCCGATTGTAGACGCCGGAGACGAGCGCCTTCTCGTACTTCCCTTCCTTGAAGCCGGTGACAATGTCCGCCTCGTCGGCGAGAATAGGCGCGACGAGGAGCGGAATATCTTCGGGCTTGAACTGGAGATCGGCTGGGTAGAAGACGAGGACGCGGCCGGCGGCGTGCAGATATCCCGTGCGGAGCGCGTCGGCGATGCCGCGCTGGCTGCGGTGTCGCGCGAGCTTGAGGAATGGGTAGC
>DATEHJ010000027.1:0-4533 GCA_035279645.1 Gemmatimonadaceae bacterium | reverse complement strand
ACAACGACTACGAGTGGATTCCCGGTCATTGGGTCGTTCCCGAGCGCGGATTTAGGGAATGGGTACCTAGACGATGGGAGCGTGAGCGGAGGGGTTGGTACTATATCGAAGGACGCTGGCGTTAACATTTCTTAGTCAGCGCGAGCGAGATCACCGAGCCCAACGGTGATCTCGCTCTTGAAAACCATTTTCTCCACTGCTAACGTCGCGCGCCGGTCTGTGGCTCTGATGAGCCGACGTGAAACACCGCGACGCCGCTGCATACCTCGGCACCGCTCAGTCACCCGACTGAGCGGATCCGTTAGCACTGGAGAATTGCCATGTCCTTTCGCCCTCGGTGGTTGCTCATCTTCGGCGCACTCACCGCGGTCGGTGCGTGCTCGTCCGACAACACCTCCCGGCAGCTCGGCATCATCACGAGTCCGGACGCATCGCGGGGCGGGAACGGAGAGCTTGGCGTGGGGAGACGCTTTGCGCACACGAGAGTCTGCCCTTCCGCCGTCGTCGGTGAGGCGCGCTGTCACGCCTATATCCGCGTCGACGATGCGGCGCAACCATTGGCGACTAGCGGTCCGAGTGGATACGGGCCGGCAGACCTTCGCACAGCGTACGGCCTCGGCTCCGCAAACGGCGGCGTAGGCCATACGATCGCGATCGTCGACGCATACGACGACCCGAATGCGGAGACGGATCTGGCGGTGTATCGCAGCACGTTTGGATTGTCCGCGTGCACCACGGCCAATGGCTGCTTCCGCAAGGTCGACCAAAATGGCGGTACCCATTACCCGCGCGCCAACGCTGGTTGGGCGGAGGAGATCTCGCTCGATCTCGACATGGCGAGCGCGATCTGCCCGAACTGCAAGATTCTGCTCGTCGAAGCCAAGTCGAGCTCGTTCGCAAACCTCGCGACTGCGGTCGACCGCGCCGCGGCGCTCGGCGCTACCGAGATCTCGAACTCGTACGGAGGGGGCGAGTACTCGGGTGAGGTCAGCGATCAACAGCATTTCAATCATCCCGGCATCGCGATCACCGTCAGCTCCGGTGACAATGGTTTCGGCACCGAGTTCCCGGCATCATCGCAATACGTGACGGCGGTCGGCGGCACGACTCTCACACGCAGCACGAGCATGCGCGGCTTCAACGAAACCGTATGGTCGGGCGCGGGCAGCGGCTGCAGCTCCTTCGTCTCGAAGCCGAGCTGGCAGAAGGACGCCGGCTGCACCCGGCGTACTGTGGCCGACGTCGCGGCGGTCGCCGATCCGAATACGGGGGTGGCGGTCTACGACACGTATCGCGTTCGTCCCGCCGGCTGGTTGGTCTTCGGAGGCACCAGTGTCGCCTCTCCAGTGATCGCGGGAGTCTACGCCTTGGCCGGTAACGCGCAGTCGATCAGCGCCGGCTCGTTCTCGTATTCCCACATTGCGTCGGTCTTCGACATCACCGCCGGGAGCAACGGGAACTGCGGCTCCTACTTGTGCATGGGCGTCTTCGGCTTCGACGGCCCGACTGGAAACGGAACGCCTAACGGGATCGGCGCCTTCTGACGACCGATCGCAATAGCAGGAGTGGGGCCCTGGACGACGCGCCGTCCAAGGCCCCACACTAAAGCATGTCAATCGCCCGCACCCTCCTGCTGCGCGCTTCGCGCAGCACTTGGCTCGCCGAGCAATTCCGCCGGCGATCGTTCGCTCGTCGCGCCGTGCGACGCTTCATGCCCGGTGAAGATCTCGGTTCCGCGCTCGATGCCGCCGCCACCTTCGGATCCTCCGGCCTCGGCTCCGTCGTCACCGCGCTCGGCGAGCGCGTCAGTACACGTGCCGAAGCGGAAGGGGTGCGCCGGCACTATATCGACGTACTCGACGCGATCGCCGCGCGGCGTCTGCCAACGCACATATCGGTCAAGCTCACGCACCTCGGCCTCGATGTCGACCGAGCGTTGTGTCTCGACTCGGTGCGCGCGCTTGCCGTGCACGCGGCCGCGACGAGGACGATGCTCTGGGTCGATATGGAGGAGTCGCACTACATCGACGCGACGTTGGACCTATATAGAACGGTCCTCGCGGAACACCCCGGAGTCGGTGTTTGCTTGCAGGCGTATCTGCACCGGACTCCCACGGATCTGGAGTCCCTCCTCGCCGCGGGCGCTTCCATTCGCCTCGTGAAAGGCGCTTATCGCGAGCCCCCGGAAGTCGCCTTTCCGCGAAAGGCAGATACAGACGCGGCGTATCTGACGCTCGCGCACCGCATGCTCGATTCGGCCGCGACGAACCAACGTCAAGTATTCGGGACGCACGACCTCGGGCTCCTGGAGCGCATTCGCGTGCATGCTGCGTCTCGATCGCTACCGGGGAACGCTTGGGAGGTACACATGCTGTACGGCATCGAGGCGTCAGCGCAGCGAGCGCTGGCCGCCGGTGGCGTTTCCGTGCGTGTCCTCATCAGCTACGGCTCGCACTGGTTCCCCTGGTACGTACGGCGTCTCGCAGAGCGACCAGCGAATGTCTGGTTCGTCGTACGAAGCCTGATCCCACGTTCGAGCTCGTCGAGCCTCGGGACGACGGCCTGAGCTCCGCCTCGAGCGCGCTGGCGATGCGCAGGGCGACGTCAGTCTGAACCGAGAAGATGTCCGCGAGCCGTCGATCGTACGTCTCCGCCCACACGTGATGCTCGCTTTCGACGTCGATCAGCTTGGCGACGATGCGCACGTGATCGGCGGATCGGCGTACGCTTCCGTCGAGCACCAGCGTCGCGCCTAACGCCTGACCGATCTCCTTCGGCTTTCGCGCGCGCCGCTCGCGGGTCGTGGCCGCTCCCGCAGTCACCCTGAGCACTCGGATTTTTGACAGCTCTGCGATCACGTCCTCGGTGAGGCCGTCGGCGAAGTACTCGTTGTCTGGATGGGCGCTGAGATTCACGAACGGGAGCACGGTGATCGACGTCTGTCCGCGGCTGCTTGCGGCGTTAGGCGTCGACCGCTCCAACGACACCGGTGCGGCACGGAGCTCGTTGGCGAGCGCGATGACCTCCGGGTCCGCCTGCAGCTCGAGGTCGGCGCGCAGCCGCTGTGCGTGTTCACTCGCATGCTGAATCGCGCCAGCGCGATCGCCCGCCGCGTCGAGCGCTCGCATCAACACGCGCGCGTTGGCGCCGGAATACGGATCGGCCGCGACGAGCCGACGCGACGTACCGACGCACGCGTGCGCGTCTCCCGATTGTTCCTGGCGCTCGACGAGCGCGCGCAGTGCGCCGACATACGCATGCGTAAGCACGTTGCGTCGCTCATCGAGCCAGTAGCCGAAGTCTGCGGACTCACTCAGGTGAAAGCCGTCCAACAGCGGGCCGGCGTAATGCTTTACGATGTCTTCCGGCGAATTTGCCGCGATCGCGCCGCGCAGGTCGTGAAGATCGCAGCGTACCGACGCGGGATTCAGCACGAGGCCGTCGCACGCGGAGACGATCGCGTCCTCGTCGAGCGCGACACGCAGCACGTGCACGGCGAGATTCAGCAGCCGCCGCGCGCTTGACTCGTCGCGCTCCGGCCAGAGCAACGCCATCGCACGGTCGCGCGAGAGTGGCTGCGGCCAGCTCGCGACGATGAGCGCGAGCAGCGCGATGCGATGACGCTGCGCCGGAGGACCGGCGATCGGCGCGTCTCCAGACCGCAGACAGGCGCCCCCGAGCAGCTGGATTGTGATCATCGACTCTTGCGGCAGTTAATCGGTAGCTAATTGCGCGCGACAGAAGCGGCTAATCGTTCCGCGCCAACTTCCTCGTGCTTGCAACATCCACCACATCACGAGGCGACACAGATGAAACGCATTACGTACCTGCTGGTAGGACTTGCAGCCCTTGCTGCCTGCGGCGAGCGGGCCGTGACCGAGTCCGAGAGCGATGGCCTCCAGCCTGGGGAGATCCTCACCGCGGACAAGCTTCAGTCGGAGATGCCCTCGATGCAGCGCGAAGGAGTCCTACAGATCCTCCGAGAGCTCGAGCGGGTCCGACAGATCACGGCTCCGTTCCACAACATCGACCGCGCAAAGCGCGCTGGCTGGTCGACGCAGATCACCGATTGCATGGTCGATCCGGCCGGCTCGGGCGGCATGGGCTTCCATTTTGGAAATACTCAATTCATCGACGGCACCGCTCAGGTCGATCAGCCGGCCGTGCTCCTCTATGAGCCGGAGCCTCATGGCCGCATGCGGCTCGTTGCGGTGGAGTACGTCATCCCGTACACGTTCCATAGCCGCGATGCCGAGCCGCCAGTTCTCTTCGGTCAGAAGTTTCAGCAGAACGATGCGTTCCAGCTGTGGGGACTTCACGCGTGGATCTGGAAGGCGAATCCGAGCGGCGTTTTCGCGAACTGGAATCCGCGTGTGAACTGCCGGTTCGCGACGTCCACCACCGCGATGTCCCACTAGGGAACGCTCTCCATCGAGCGCCGAATACTCGTGCCGAAGTTCCTCGTCGAACGGGAGATTCCCGACGCCGCCGCGCTTTCGCCCCGCGACTTCCGAGACATCGCGCGGCGCTCGG
>DATEHJ010000026.1:0-7430 GCA_035279645.1 Gemmatimonadaceae bacterium | reverse complement strand
TCAGTTGCAGTCGCGGCGAAGGGGCGTCGAGCACGCCGAGCGACGGCGAGCTCACGCAGTCGGCACCGGACAGCTTCCGCGTGGATCTGGAAACTTCGCGCGGCAAGATCACGGTGATGGCGCATCGTGCGTGGGCGCCGCACGGCGTCGACCGCTTTTACTACCTATCGAAGCATCACTACTACGACAGCACATACTTCTTCAGGGTCATCGAGAATTTCGTCGCTCAGTTCGGAATATCGGGCAAGCCGGACGTGAACTCGGAGTGGGAGTCCCGGCGGATTCCGGACGATTCGGTGCGACACTCCAATACGCGCGGCACCATCGCATTCGCGAGTGAAGGGCCGAACACCCGTACGGTGCAGCTGTTCATCAATCTCAAGGACAACCCGAAGCTCGACACGTATGGGAGCGGCTTTCCGCCGATCGCCGAGATCACCGATGGAATGAACGTGGCCGCGTCGCTCTTCGACGGCTACGGTGAAGGTCCTCCCGCTGGTCTCGGGCCGCGTCAGGATTTGCTCATGGGCCAAGGCAACGATTATGTGCGGCGCTACTTTCCAAAGCTCGATCTGATTCAGCGAGCGACCGTCGTCCAGGAATGGCGATGACGGTCGGGTTGCGGCCCGACGCACCCACGAAACTCGACCCTCAGAGTGCGACGGCTGCTGAGGCGGCGCGCGTCGAGCAGCGCAGCGCGGCATTCAAGAAGCAGCTCGGCCTGCGCGATCTCGTTCTGCAGCAGATCGTGTATGTGGTCGGCATCGTGTGGGTCGGTGCGGCCGCAAAGCTCGGCCAATCACATATCGTGTTTTGGCTCGCGGCAATGCTGCTTTTCTATCTGCCGCAGGCGGCGGTCGTGATCCATCTGAGCCGCGCTCTTCCGCTCGAGGGCGGGCTGTATCAGTGGACGAAGCTCGGCTTCGGCGAAGCCATCGCGTTCATGGTCGCGTGGAATCTCTGGATGTACGCGGTAGTACTGATCGGCAGCATCGGGCTCGTCATCGCGTCGAATCTCTCGTACGCGTTCGGCGTGCCGTGGATGGCCACCAGCAAACTGTTCATCACGGTCGTGAGCTGCACGTTGATGGCGGCTTTGATCGGACTCGGCATCCTGGGACTCGGCGTGAGCAAGTGGCTGCATAACGCGGGAAGCGTCATGCTGCTGATCGCGTTCGCCGTTCTCATCGGGTTGCCGTTCGTTCAAGCGGCGCGCGGGGCGCTACCGTCGTATCACCCGTTCGCGATGGCAATGCCGGCATTGACGCTCCTGAGCTTGAACATCTTCGGCAAGCTGGCCGTCGGCGCGTTGAGCGGCTTCGAGTATGTGGCAGTGTTGGCCGGGGAGTGCCGCGACCCCGAACGCACCATCGGACGAGCGACCTTGATCGCGGCGCCGATCATCGCCGTGATGTTCATTTTGGGGACGAGCGCCGTGCTTGCCTTCAGCTCGCCGGCGCAGGTCGATCTCATCGCGCCTATCCCGCAGACGATCACGCGCGGCTTCGGCACGTTAGGCATCGCGTCGATCGCGGCGCCACTGGCGATCCTGATGCTCACGTCGCGTCTGGTCGCAAACTCGAGCATCGTTTTCACGGGCAATACACGAATGCCGATGGTCGCCGGATGGGATCGGCTGCTGCCAGCGTGGTTCACGACGTTGCACCCGCGTTTTCGGACTCCAGTGAATTCAATCCTGTTCGTCGGCGCGGTGTCGCTGGCCTTCGGACTCGCCGGAATTGTGGGTGTGGGAGAGCAGGAAGCGTTTCAACTGTTGGACAACGCGGCGGGCATTCTCTACGGGCTCACGTACCTCGCTCTCTTCGCGCTGCCGTTGTTTGCTTCACGCGCGGTGGGAAGCGTGCTTCCCCGCGCGTCCATGGCACTGAGGATCGCGGCGTGGGCGGGATTCACCACGACGCTGCTGTACGTGGTATTGTCGATCTTTCCCATCATCGACGTGCCGAGCTGGCGCGCGTTCGCGGTGAAGATCTCGAGCGTCGTGGTTGGATTGAACGTGCTCGGGTGGTTGGTGTACGCAGCCGGTGGACGGCGTCGTGACCGGTCGTGGGAGTCGCGCGGGAGCTGACACAATGAATCCTCGAATCGTCCGGATCGGGCTCGGCAGCATGCTTTTCGCGAGCGCCGTTCCGCGCTCGGCGTCGGCGCAGTCAGACCGTGTTGCCCAGCCATCGTGCGACTCAGTGCTCCGCGCGGCGCGGGTGGATTCGGTCGAGGTCACGGCGCGCGCGTATCTCGTTAGGCGCGATGGCGAGATTCTCCCGCCGCGAGTCCGCACGCTGCTGCTCGAGTCGTTTGTCGAGTACTTCAAGCCGCCCAAGCCGCTTCAACTTCCGGTGTTCAGTCCGGCGCCGACGGCGCTGCGCATGTTGCGACCCGAGCATTTGAGCGGGGACAGCGTGTCGCAACGCGAGCCGATGCTCTATGGCGTTTACGACTTCTCGCTGCTTCGCAGCGGCGTGATCTCCAGGGTCATTGCGTCGGTTCCCAGCATGACGCCGGCATTCGACGCGAGCGTACTGGCGGCGCTCAATGCCATGATTGCGGACAGCATCGCGGCTCTCGTGACAGGTGCTCTCGACGTCGACGCGGTTGCGCTCGAGCTGCGCATCACCACGGGGCCGAGCGATTCGCGATTTCGCGTGCCGCCCGCGACGGTGTTCAGGGCGACATTTCCCCGCTTGAAGATGGTCGACGCGAAGGTGAGCGGCGTGGCGCCGCTCGCGGAATACCCCGATGACGAGCGCGACGACGGTCTCGACGGCGAAGTGCTGCTGCACGTCGTGATCGATGTCAGCGGCGCGGCCGTGATTCCAACCATGGAAGTGGTGCACGCGACATCGCCGTCATTCGCGCTCGCGGCGGCGCGCACGCTGGCGCGCTACCACTTCACACCGGCGCATGTTGGTACATGCCCGGTTCCTCAGGTGATAGAAGTGCCCTTCTGGTTCTCGCTGCGCCCCTGACCTCGGTCGGTTAGGCGTCGCTCTTCGGGACGTGCGGCCGCTCGCGGCGAGCGACCGCGTTTTGGCATTGACACTGTGCTGACGTCTGCATCACTTACGCGCACCTCGAGCCAAGACAGGAGGGCTGACCGAGATGGCTCATGCACCGCTGCCGCTGTATCGACGGGGTTTCGGCGAAACGATGCGCCGCGACGCCTGGTGGATCCAGCCGATCGTCGTGTTTACGCTGCTCTCGAGCTTCGTTGTGTACGCCACCTGGGCGGCTTTCCAAAACGCAAACTACTGGTACCACTCGTACCTCTCGCCGTTTTATTCGCCGGAGCTGTTCGGCAATTCGCCGCACGCGCTGTTCGGGCCAAAGCCGACATGGTGGCCGTCGTGGCTCTTCTTCTCTCCGGCGCTGATCATCCTGCCTTTCCCGGGACTGTTTCGCGTGACGTGCTACTACTATCGCGGAGCGTACTACAAAGCGTTCTGGGCCGACCCGCCGAATTGCGCCGTCGGGGAACCACGAAAGTCCTATCTCGGTGAGCGCAGCTTCCCGCTCATCCTCCAGAACATTCACCGGTACTTCCTGTACGTCGCGCTGCTCTTCCTGCTGATTCTCGCCTCGGATGTGTGGAAAGCGCTCTGGTTCGAAACGCCGACGGGTCGCGAATTTGGCATTGGCGTTGGCACACTCGTGCTGGCCGCGAACGTCGTGCTCCTCAGCTGCTACACGCTGGGATGCCACTCTTTTCGTCACATGGTCGGCGGTTTTCAGGATGAGCTCTCCAAGCATCGCTCGCAGCAAGTCGCCTACGACTGCGCCAGTTGCCTGAACCGATGGCACATGCGCTGGGCCTGGATGAGCTTGTTCATGGTGGCCTTTGCCGACGTGTACGTGCGGCTCTGCGCCATTGGCGTGTGGCACGATTGGCGGATCTTGTGAGGGACTAGGGAATAGGTGAACAGGGGCTAGGCCTTGATGAGCGAATACGAAACAATAGATCACGATGTGCTGGTGATTGGCGCCGGAGGCGCCGGGTTGCGCGCGGCGATCGGGGCGGCGGTGAGCGGTGTGAAAGTGGGCCTCGTGTGCAAATCGCTTCTCGGGAAAGCGCACACGGTGATGGCCGAGGGGGGCGCCGCCGCGGCGCTGGGAAACGTCGACGATCGCGATAGCTGGCGCGTGCATTTCGCCGACACGATGCGGGGCGGCCAGTACGTCAACAACTGGCGGATGGCCGAGATTCACGCGAAGGAGGCACCGGATCGCATTCGCGAGCTGGAAGCCTGGGGCGCGTTGTTCGATCGAACGCCCGATGGGCGAATCCTGCAGCGGAATTTCGGCGGGCATCGATATCCGCGACTTGCGCACGTCGGCGACCGAACGGGTCTGGAGATGATCCGCACGTTGCAGGATCATGGCATTCATCGCGGCATCGATGTGCACATGGAGTGCACGGTGACCACGCTGCTGAAAGATGGCGATCGCGTCTCGGGAGCGTTCGCGTACGATCGAGAACGTGGCCGATTTCGGCTGTTTCGCGCGCGCGCCGTCGTGCTCGCGACGGGCGGTGTAGGGCGCGCGTTCAAGATCACGTCGAACAGCTGGGAATACACCGGTGACGGTCACGCGCTCGCATATCGCGCGGGCGCCGCGCTGCAGGACATGGAGTTCATACAGTTCCATCCGACCGGAATGATCTGGCCTCCGAGCGTGCGCGGTATTCTCGTCACCGAGGGGGTGCGCGGAGAAGGCGGTGTCCTGCGAAATCGCGACGGTAAGCGATTCATGTTCGAGAACATCCCAGAGAATTATCGGTCGCAAACCGCGGACAATGCTGAAGAAGGGTGGAGGTACACGCAGGGTGACAAAGATGCGCGCCGCCCGCCAGAGCTGCTCACGCGCGATCACGTCGCGCGGATGATCGTGCGCGAGGTGAAGGAAGGCCGCGGCTCGCCGCACGGCGGCGTGATCCTCGACATCTCGTGGATCAAGGAGAAGCTGCCTAACGCGGCGGAGCACATCAAGAAAAAGCTGCCGAGCATGTATCATCAGTTCATGCAGCTGGCCGGCATCGACATTACCAAGGAGCCGATGGAGATCGGCCCGACGACGCACTACATCATGGGTGGCGTACGCGTCGAGGGTGACTCGCAGATGTCGAGCGTTCCTGGCCTCTTCGCGTGCGGTGAGTGCGCGGCGGGGCTGCACGGGGCGAATCGGCTCGGCGGCAATTCGCTGTCCGACCTCCTTGTCTTCGGAAAGCGTGCTGGCGAATACGCGGCGCGTTTCGCGCGCGACCACGGAGTGGCCCAGGTCAACACCGCGGATGCTGACGCGGCGGCGCGCGCGGCGCTCGCGCCGTTCGAGCGCTCTGGTTCAGCCGAAGGGCCGTATCAGGTGCAGGAGACGCTGCAAGAAAACATGCAGGATCTCGTCGGCATCGTGCGCACGGAGCATGAGATGGAGCAAGCGCTCGCGTGCATCGATTCCCTCAAGCGACGCGCCGCAAACGTGGCTGTTCGCGGGAATCGCGAGTACAACCCTGGTTGGCATACGGCGCTCGATCTCGACAACCTGCTCGTCGTCTCCGAGGCGATCGCGCGCTCGGCGCTTGCGAGAAAGGAGAGTCGAGGCGGGCATTTCAGAGATGATTTTCCCGACAAGGATCCGTCGTTTGGGTCATTCAACCTGGTTGTCCAGCGCGATCGCGACGGACAGATGCGTCTGTCGCGCGAGACGATTCCACCGATGCCGCAGGAGCTCAAGGCCGTGATCGAGGAAATGAAATGACGGATAGCGGAACCGCTTCGAGCGTGAGTGCGGCGCCGTCGGCCGGCACGTCGCACGCGGTCGACGCCTACACTGCCGCGCAGGCGGCGCAGGACGCGGCGGCCGCACGCAGCTCACGCACGTTCAAGATTTGGCGCGGCGACAACGGCGCGGGGAAATTCGTCGATTTCACGACCGATGTCGTTGAGGGAATGGTCGTCCTCGACGCCGTTCACGAGATCCAGGCCAAGCAGGCGAACGACCTCGCGGTGCGTTGGAACTGCAAGGCGGGGAAGTGCGGCTCGTGCTCGGCCGAGATCAATGGATCTCCCAAGCTGATGTGCATGACGCGTTTGGATCAGCTACCGGCCGACAAACCGGTCACGGTCGAGCCGATGCGCGCGTTTCCGCACGTGCGCGACCTCGTGACCGATGTGTCGTGGAATTTCCGCGTGAAACGGAAGATCACGCCGTTCACGCCACGCGAACCGGACGAGCCGGATGGCACGTGGCGGATGTACCAGCGCGATGTCGATCGCGTTCAGGAATTTCGAAAGTGCATCGAGTGCTTTCTCTGTCAGGACGTTTGCCACGTCCTACGCGATCATCACAAGCACGAGGAGTTCATCGGGCCGCGCTTTTTGGTGTATGTGGCGGCGCTGGAAATGCATCCGCTCGACACGGCGGACCGCGTGGCGGAACTGCGCAAGGAAAACGGCATCGGGCTTTGCAACATCACGAAGTGCTGCACGAAGGTTTGCCCGGAGCACATCACGATCACCGACAACGCGATCATTCCGCTCAAGGAGCGCGTGGTCGACGAGTTCTTCGACCCGATCGGGAAGCTCGTGAAGATCTACTCGAGACGAAAGAAGAAATAGTGCCCGCGCGTTGGCGGACAGGGCGAGGGAACGATGGAACTGAAGCCGATCACTCGAGAGGGGGTCCCGGCGGCGCTGCAAAAAGCCGAGCGGTATCGTCTGCTGAATGATTCCTCCGCGGCGGAGAGCATCTGCCTCGACATTCTTCAGGTGGAGCCGGAGAACCAAGTCGCGCTGGTGACGTTGCTGCTCTCGATCACCGATCAATTCGGTGAGGAGCAATCGGACGGCGTGCATCGCGCGCGCGAGGTGTTGCCGCGCCTCAAGGACGATTACAAGCGGGCGTACTACGCGGGGATCATCTGCGAGCGCCGGGCGAAAGCCCAGCTGCACCGATCGGCGTTAGGCGCGGCGGATGTTGCCGCCGAGTGGTTTCGCGAGGCGATGACCTGGTACGAGCGCGCCGAAGCGCTGCGTCCGCAGGGCAATGACGAAGCTATTCTGCGGTGGAACACGTGCGTGCGCCTGTTGGGCCGCCACCAGCCCAGTGGACGGCAAGTGCCGCGCGAGTACGAGCCTGCGTTGGAGGAGTAGTAGGCGCGTGGCGCGTGGAGCGTGGCGCGCGATGCGTGGTGCGTGGTGCGTGGTGCGCTAGAATCGGACGTTCTTCGGCGTGTACGGCGCCTCGAGCAGCGCGATTTCCTCTTGCGTCAATACGAGTTCGAGCGCGCGAGTCGCCGTATCAAGGTGTTCGACTTTTGTCGCGCCGATGATCGGTGCCGTCACGCCGGGACGTGACAGGAGCCACGCGAGCGCGACTTCGGCCATCGAAACACCCCCCCGCGCGGCCGCGACGCCCTC